>NZ_CAJHBH010000053.1:0-20315 GCF_904846585.1 Psychrobacter sp. H7-1 | reverse complement strand
ATACTCATGCCTTGTTGTTCGACACTTTTAATCACTTGAGCTCGAAAGTCTGCTGAATAAGTCATAATCTTTTTACTTTTCATTTATTTTAAAACTACTGTACCACTTTTATAAAGGCTCTACTATAACAATCAAGTTTTGATCCCCAAAACTTTGGAGTTCTTTAATCAGCTCTTTAATTGTCTTAGTTCTATCTTCCCATTGCACTATAATCTATTGTAAGTATGCCTATGACAAACCAAGTTTACTTGTACGGTTTCTTCAGCATAGCTCAGAACTACTCATATTATGTCACTAAATGGGTTGTCTCTATTACCGCTTATTTGTATACTTTATTGCTGCCATAGCAGACTTGAACAATATAGTTTTATCATAAAACCAACTCATAACTCGTACTGCGCCCTGATTCTACAGATTTTTGCATCATATCCTTCTCTATTAAATCATTAATATCTCTTAGTGCCGTGTCTATAGAACACTTAGTCATGGTCGCCCATTTTTTAGTGGTGAGTTTGCCATAAAAATCAGTCAGCAAAATATTTAACATCTTCACTTGCCTATCATTTAAAGCATGCTGTCGATGCGTCTGCCAAAAGCCTGCCTTATTGATAATTTTATCCGTGGTTTCTTGAGCTGTAATGAGGGATTGCTCTAGCGTTTGCAAAAACCACACCAGCCAATCCGTGATATCTTTATCACCTTTTTGCGTACGTTCTAGTATTTTGTAATAGTCGTTGCGCTGTTTAAGAATTTGCGCTGACATACTATAAAAGCGTTGGGCACTGTTATCGCTTTTTGCCAGCATTCGTTCTGTGAGTGCTCGTGTTAGTCGTCCGTTTCCATCATCAAATGGATGCATAGTCACAAACCATAAATGAGCAACACCTGCTTTTATGACCAAATCTATATCGTCTTGCTTATTTGACGAAGTATTAAACCATAATAAAAACTTGTCTAGCTCATCTGGCAACCTATCTGCACTGGGGGCAACAAAATGAACCTGCTCACGACCATACCCACCAGACACTACTTGCATTGGTCCTTTACTATCATCACGGATACTGCCTGCTTGAATACGATAAAGCCCACTATATCCATTTGGAAATAATGCTCGATGCCATCCGAGTAGATCATCTAATAATAACGGTTGTTGATAACGATAGGTGGCACTTAGCATCATCTCTACCACTGCATCGATCTCACGAGTAGTGGTTGGCATACTGGCATTATCCAGCCCTAAGTGCCGCGCAACTGAAGAACGAACCTGCTCATCATTTAGCGTCTCACCTTCTATCTCAGAAGTTTTGATAATCTCTAAGGTCACCGCATCTAATTGTGCCTCAACATTCAGATCGAACCCTAGTGTTAGTAGCTTTCCTAATAAATGGCCTTGTAATATCCGCACACGACTGACGAATGGCAATAGCTTCTTGTCCGACCATTGCCATTCAGTCCAATTTGAGTGCTCATGAATATAAGTAGTATGCTTCATACGTTCCCCAGAGATATGCAGAGATTATAACAGTAATCTCCTTATATTATGCAGAGAATAAGCAGTAGAAACAATACGTAGAAATTCAAAAACGACAATAGCAGACGTAATAAGAATAGATTCTCAACGAACAAACATAGTTTTTTTGTTCTGAGAAGGGCTTGAGTAGAGGTAAAAACACTATAAAAATACAGTGCCCAAATACGAGTTAAATTTTATTACATTATAACTTACATTGTGATTATTCAATTGTATAATATCTACAGGCCATAAAGGTCAATGAATGTAAGATATTATCACAATAAGCATTTTGGTCGAGCGACTTTGACATGGTAGAGGTTACTACAGTTTCAATCCACACGCCCGTGATGGACGCGAATCAAAGCGACGGTAATACCGCCGCTATTAGTAGTGTTTCAATCCACACGCCCGTGATGGACGCGAAGAGTTGCCAGAGCTTGAACGCTTCGAGTTATTAGTTTCAATCCACACGCCCGTGATGGACGCGAAGCTAACGACGGACTACTTACCCTAACACTAGGTGTTTCAATCCACACGCCCGTGATGGACGCGAAGCTTATCTCGTGACGCTCAGATAGCATTTAACTTGTTTCAATCCACACGCCCGTGATGGACGCGAAACTTGCCTTAATCCCGCGCCCTTTGCCATGTATTGTTTCAATCCACACGCCCGTGATGGACGCGAAAAATCGTCTTTATGATCTCGTGCCCACTCTCCGTTTCAATCCACACGCCCGTGATGGACGCGAAGCTATCGCCTCACCTCTTCGTTTAACCAACCAGTGTTTCAATCCACACGCCCGTGATGGACGCGAATATAGCGATTGAAAATACTATTAAAGAGTTGAGTTTCAATCCACACGCCCGTGATGGACGCGAAACACTTCCATAATTGGCGTGCCATGAAGGACTTGTTTCAATCCACACGCCCGTGATGGACGCGAAGAGAGGAAAGGTAATCCTATGAAGATTAAACTAGCGTTTCAATCCACACGCCCGTGATGGACGCGAACATGTCTTCGCCTTCAGCTTTTGGTAGCATTTCAGTTTCAATCCACACGCCCGTGATGGACGCGAAATCCATATCGCAAACTAAGTCGTAAAATCTAACAGTTTCAATCCACACGCCCGTGATGGACGCGAAAAGCCCACTATCAAAGACGGCGCACTTGCATACGTTTCAATCCACACGCCCGTGATGGACGCGAATTCCAAGCATTCTGGCCAATGCGGTTAAACCTTTGTTTCAATCCACACGCCCGTGATGGACGCGAACGGGTTTGAACATTACGCCGTGCCAGTAGATACGTTTCAATCCACACGCCCGTGATGGACGCGAAGGTTTTTTCACATGGAGCAGCACAGCCAGTATGTTTCAATCCACACGCCCGTGATGGACGCGAATATCTTTTGCTTTGTGTTTTGCTTTAAATCAAGTTTCAATCCACACGCCCGTGATGGACGCGAAAAATGCCCTAAAGACTATTACGAGGAGCTTCCGGGTTTCAATCCACACGCCCGTGATGGACGCGAAGGGTCATTACTCAAGATTTGTTGAGTCAATGCCAGTTTCAATCCACACGCCCGTGATGGACGCGAAGTGGCCTTGCTTACCTCATTACCGCTCTGTTTACGTTTCAATCCACACGCCCGTGATGGACGCGAAAGTATAGCTACTAATGATGATTTAGATTGTGATGTTTCAATCCACACGCCCGTGATGGACGCGAACGGCTTAACGTCTGTACCAAAATCAATGGCATTGTTTCAATCCACACGCCCGTGATGGACGCGAACCTCACCAATCGTTAATGGCTTGTCACTGCCTGTTTCAATCCACACGCCCGTGATGGACGCGAATTGTACAGGTTTTCTGAGTAAAGCATTTCTGATATGTTTCAATCCACACGCCCGTGATGGACGCGAATTAGCCCGCCACGCTCGGTAATTAGCTAGAAAGGTTTCAATCCACACGCCCGTGATGGACGCGAATCGGTTGCTATTTGCGCGGCTTCTTCTGCGGTGGTTTCAATCCACACGCCCGTGATGGACGCGAATTTCTTCGTCTATCTGAGTCGCCACCTTTTTTGTTTCAATCCACACGCCCGTGATGGACGCGAATATCTTTTGCTTTGTGTTTTGCCTTAAATCAAGTTTCAATCCACACGCCCGTGATGGACGCGAATTATCAATGTTATGGGTAAACCCCTACCCTTTAGTTTCAATCCACACGCCCGTGATGGACGCGAATGCTGGTGGCTGTACGGCTGGTTGTCGACTATAAGTTTCAATCCACACGCCCGTGATGGACGCGAAGTAAACATCATGACAATCCTAATCAACGCAAAAGTTTCAATCCACACGCCCGTGATGGACGCGAAAAAGCACTTTTATTATCTTAAAAAAGGAGAGGTGTTTCAATCCACACGCCCGTGATGGACGCGAACTTAATAACCGCCTCGCTGTCGCCGATTTGTGGGTTTCAATCCACACGCCCGTGATGGACGCGAAACTCCTTGCTGCGTACGCTGTACCAGTAGACATGTTTCAATCCACACGCCCGTGATGGACGCGAACAAAGATGTTAGAGCTAAAACCACCTCCAGCTCGGTTTCAATCCACACGCCCGTGATGGACGCGAATTGCTCGCAATCAGATAGTCGCTCGCAGACTTGAGTTTCAATCCACACGCCCGTGATGGACGCGAACAAGACGGTGATTTTAGTGATTATGGCGATTTTGTTTCAATCCACACGCCCGTGATGGACGCGAATCAAGCTTATCGAGTATTTAGGTGGCCAAAGCGTTTCAATCCACACGCCCGTGATGGACGCGAATTGATAAGTTCAGTGACAAGCTAGCCGCCAACATAGTTTCAATCCACACGCCCGTGATGGACGCGAACTTCTTGACTAGTATGGATGTCAGCGCGGTAAATGTTTCAATCCACACGCCCGTGATGGACGCGAAAACTTACACTCAATGGCCGTATAGGGCAGACCTAGTTTCAATCCACACGCCCGTGATGGACGCGAACACTAATCTACAAAGCACCAAAGCCAGCAAGACAGTTTCAATCCACACGCCCGTGATGGACGCGAAAGCCAATAAGCACGCTAACGAGTTTTTGGTCAGTTTCAATCCACACGCCCGTGATGGACGCGAAAATAGCGCAATATCTTTTTTAATACTATTCATGGTTTCAATCCACACGCCCGTGATGGACGCGAAGAGGTTCGATTCCTCGTGGGTCTGCCAGTTATGGTTTCAATCCACACGCCCGTGATGGACGCGAAAGCCCCTAGTCTAAGTCGCTAATAAGGTTAAGAAAAAACCTTGGTATTTGCGAACGTCTAAACTGTAGGCGAATTTGGCAAGCATCGCGCTTACCAAAGTTTTATTACAATAAAATAAAGTCATTAAAATCAAGTTGTTAAATAGTGTGGCGAGACTATTGCGAGTCTCCTAGGGATTTTATGTCTGCTATAGGTTCGCATTGATCTTTTTGCAGTCAAATAATAGCTTTTATCGTTTATTAATAGCTTTTGGCGCTGATTATAGCGGCTAAAATAGCAGCACATCGTTTAAGTCTAACACAGGTTTTGCCCCGACGTGTTCTACTTTATTTTGCCAGTTTTTGCCAAGATAATAATAACGTAAACTATCCACATCATGATTAATAATACCCTCAAGCGTTGCCTTCAGTGTCGTCCACTGAGCAGGATTGACCTCGATTTCAAACACCGAATACTGCACCCTCTGCCCATAATTCAAGCAGTGCTTGGCAACGTGACGCAGTCGTTTTGCAAAACTTGCATCCTCTGAGCTAATATCATAGGTAACCAATATCATCATAACGTCAATCCTTAGTTGCTAAAACATATCGATAATGATTCGCTATTTCCATAAAAATGGAATATAAGCGTCAATATCACCCCTGATATGACGTGCCATAATCGTCGCCTGCAAATGCGGCAACAAACCAAATGGCACCGTCTCCTCAAACCAATCATGATAAATAGTCTGCTGCTTGCGGTCGTGCCATGCCTTAAAAAAGGTTTGCCTTGCCTCATCTTTGAGCCAAACCGCGCCGCTTGCTTCTTGCTTAAAATCAGACTTACCCAGCTGCTTTTTATTAATCAAAGATAATACAAAACGGTCAACGATAGGACGAAACTCCTCAACTAAATCAAGAGCTAGCGAAGGTCGCCCTGGGCGCAACTGATGAAACACCCCGCAAGCAGGGTCAAGCCCAACTGTTTCAAGTGCGCTACGGCAATCATGGGTCATCAAGGTATAAGTAAAAGACAGCAGCGCATTCACCGCGTCAGTGGGCGGATTGCGAGTGCGTTTGGGAAAGCTAAAATCAGCATTGCGAATAAAATGTGGAAATACACTAAAATAAGTGCTCGCCATCTCACCCTCACGGCCTAACAAGTCAGGCAAATTTTGAGTCGCTAAAATTTTATTCAGACCATGCTCTAAGCGCTGTTGTGCTGATTCTAATTTATCGATAGTTGCCTCATCCAATTGATTTTTATAATCCCGCAAATAGCGGCGAATCACTTGGCGCTGATTGTGAACCTTGCCTAAGATAATACTATGACAGATGGGTTGTATACGCTCAGAATCATCGCTTATGCGGTATTGTTCACGGCGTAGTAACACGTTGCCACTGACCGCGCCTTCAATACGCGCTTGAAACTTGCCATATTGATTGAGATGAGTGATGGTAATGGCATTATCGGTACAGTGCGCCATCAGTGCTGGTGATATCGACACTTGCCCGAAGCAAACAATCGCGTCCAGCTTATGAATAGGCACTCGACCTTTGACCTCATAGTCGATATTCATCACCACATTTTCACCTTGCTTATTGAGCCACGCGCCTTGAGTTTGAACGAATAAAGTGTTTTTTAACGGGCGCATGATTTTCCTTATAAAGGCTAAAAAGTAGAAAGGTTAAAAAATAGCTAAGTTAGCAGTAAATTAACGCACGCAGAAGCGCTAATCCTTAATCTTCTAAGCTCATATTGATTTGTTTCCTAAGCCAAGCCTTAGCATTTTTATTAAAAATCTTGGGATGACAGATATCTTTAAGCGAGCAGTTACGGCATTTACTGGTGCTGTAGGTCGGCTTTGGCGTTTGACCACTTTCTATAATATGCCGACAATCATTAATAGCGTCCAAAGTAATTTGCCGCAGCTCATCATCAAAATCAACCGCATGACGGCGACGCGTCTTGCCATAAAACAAAGCGCCTTTTGGAACGATACAGCCATGCATATCTTCTAAACATAACGCTTGCGCGCACAATTGCACCTCATCAGCACGATGCGATTTGGGTTTGCCGCGTTTATACTCAATAGGAAATGGCGTTTGCAGCCCGTCCTCATCAGTATGATACTCAACAACATCAGCCACGCCTTCTAGTCCCAATGCCTCGTGACCTAGTCGCAAAGTACGCACGGTCTTTATATCACCGCGCGTCTCATGACCGCCAGAGTTCACTTTTTCATGCATCACTTGCCCTTCAGCGGTGAACAAGTTCTCTTCCCACGCGCACTCAAGCTCTATCAGCGCAAACTGACGTGGGCAGAATAGATAGTGTTGTAAGCGTGATAGATAGAGGGTTTTCATGGTTTTGGCTCTCGATGAATAATAATTTTTGAGCAAACCTTACTTGGTAAAGTTCACTCAAGTGTTAAAGTTTAAATAACCTAAAACCCTTCAATAATCTCAGGCTCTAGCCCCTCTAACGCTGACTTTAACGCGTCTTCATCAAATGCGCCTGTATCATCAAGCAGCTCTTTTAAGCTACGATGAACCTTAGCAGATGAATACTGACCTGACTTGCTGTTATGTTCCCACCAAATCACTTTTTTAACTTGCATGCTGCCCTCAGGACGAGCTGATGACGCGTCGCCTTCAAACAGCTTGGGTAAAATCTCTTTTATCTTTTCAGCGTCAGTATCACTAAAGCCAGTACGTTCTGCCAATTGCGGGGTAATCGCCCCATAAGTCACATAAACGCCTTCATCAACGCGGTGCTTCATTCCCATGGTATCGCTACCCTTTTTGGTGCCGTCACCCTCACCGCTGACACTTTTGGTGATTTGAGTGCTGGTAATATCGACAGGTTGCAAGCTAAATGCCGATTGAATAGTAACAGGACCTCGAATAGGAATAGAGACGCCATCCACGCCTTTAGTATCCGCTTTGAAGGCAAAAACTTGACCAAACGCACGCACATCAAGCCATTTGTCGCAAGCTTTTTGCGCCGTTTCATCACGTTTGGCTTCGATATTCTCTTTTTTATTGGCTTCAAAGGCGTTTTTACCCAAGCCGACTTCTTCATCATAAGCACGGTTTTTTAGACTGGTCATACCGTCAGTTTTTTTCTCATCCGACTGGACAAAGATGTTCTCGTCAGACTCTTGCAAACGGTCACGGATTTTACGCTTTAAGCAAACATCGGTGATTTCACCGTTACCCGCAAAGTCGGTACGCGGACGGTTTCCGTTTAGCGGATCACCGTTCGGATTGGCATTGTTCACTCCGATGATGAGGGCAAAATCAATTTTATTGCTGATAGGGTTTTGAGTAGAGGCGGTCATGACTTATCCTTTTATTAAGTTTTGAATTTTATAAAGTCTAGATTAAGCAGTTTCGTCAGTATTTTCTGAATGCTTTTTATCTTCACGAGTCTTCTTTGCCTGCTGTTTATCCAGTCTTATTTGCATCTTTTGACTATGATAACCAAGCAAAAACTCACCTGATAAGGCGGAATCATCGCTAAAATCCGTAACATCAAAACCGTTCATGATTTGGTCTAGCAAGTCCTGCATATTGGATAGATAACCTGCACGGTTTGATTTTAAACGGTTCTCATAAGGTTTGAGCGCCAGCTCAATATTGCGCCAGGTGGTAAAGGGGCGGTTGGCAAACTGCTGCATATAGCGCTGAGCAGTCGTGCTACGTTTCTCATCTGCGATGTATAGCGCTAAGCTTTCAATGTCTTCGGCAACTGCCAGCAAGCGACCATATAAATAATCTCGGCTGTTATAGTCTGTTTGTAATGCCACGGTATAGCTCCTTTTTTTATGGTCTGATTGACGCAAATGATATCCACGGTATAAAGCACAGGCGACGCCTAACGCTTGCTCCCACTCTCCATCCCAGTTTTTTAATGCCAACGGATTACAGGCACGCTTAATACATAAATCTACCAGTTGCCAAGGGAATCGCCTTGCTTTTCCCTCAACGATACATGGCAGTACTTGTGAGACCACTTGCTTTTTAAGGGCATCTGACAGACGAGAGCCGTAAGCAACCTCTGCTATCAACCTAGGTATTGGCGCTTTAATGGTCAGCTTACGCTCATTGGTTTCGCTATCTTTATAAGTGGCATACCAAGAAAACTGCTGATACCAGCACGCTAAAGCATCAATATAATCATCTGGCATAGTTTCATGATAATAGGTAACCGCCATACGCCCAGGGGTGGCGGCATCTAAAGTGATAATTGAGATTTGGTCATGGGCATCAAGCTGTTGACGATAGCCTTGCATGGTATTATTCAGGTGCGTGGCAAAGGTCTGACCTATATTATTACTATGGTTGAGGTTATTGGATGCCTTTTCCTTTAAGGTAGTTTCATCTATCTCGCTATATTCCGATTCATCGTTTGTTTTATCAAAATCGTCATCATCAGACATGGCAAAAGGATTAATTGCCTCTTCCTCTAAGTTGACTGATTCAACGTTTTCTTCAACATCAAGAGGTTCATCTTCATCAATCTCTTGGGTAGGCTGCGGGGTTTCGTCACCAGAGATTGCCCAAGCGACGACGGCTTGACCAGCCTCTTCGCGCCCTTGACGAGACAATAACCATGATAGCGCAGCGTGAGCTTTTTCAGTGACGACCGCACTAATATTTGCCCCTTGTAAGCCATGCGCTTTAATAGATTTTTCATCGTCGGTAAAGCGTCCTAGGAAAGTAAAACTCGATAAATCATTGGCTGATATAAGCTTGGCATTGGTGGCACTACGCAGAATGCGATTGGGATGTTTGCTTGCTAGCGGACTGTCTTTACCTGTGATATAACAAAAACCATCGGTGCTATCGAGAGTGGCATAAAACTGCTGCCATGAGGCAAACAAACTCTCATCTCGCCATGTTTCAGGCACACCATGCTCAGCTTGTTTACCCAGTTCTGTAGCAGTGACGCGCCAAGCGATAAACGCTGCTCCTTGATCAAAGACTCCTTTATTTTTATTTAACGATGACAAAACACTATCAGGATAATCACTGGCTTGTTCAGGGTAGGCAAGTTTGCTGCTATCATCAGGGTCAGCAATCAAAACATTTGCGTATAATAAATCTTTGACTAGCGTGCCTTTTTGCACATAATTAAGGACAGCTTGCGCTTTTGGATGGGCATGTTCTGAATGACACCAAGCGCTTAACAACTCCAAATAAGGTTGATGAAAGTCTCTTTTTGGATTAACTGCGTATCCATCAAAGTAGTCTCCAGCTAGATACTGAACTTTGTCAGATAGTGGATGAGGTGGAGGTATTTGTCCTGAACGTGTCGCAGAATCATTGGTCGCTGGAATAACTAAGTAGCTTGATTTAACCTTACCGTTGCCATCTCGGCATACCTCAGCATTCACAAAGTCGCCTTTATCGTTGATAGTAACGATAATTTGTACGTTTTGATTGACATGATAATAAGGCATTAAGCTGCTTTCTTGCACTTGAATCTCTTCGTTCTGGCTCGCCAGCTCATAAGTTTGATATAGTCGTTGCAACCAGCTCATAGCGACTCCTCCGTACTGGTGACAGACTCAATATTCTCATCAAGCGTAAAAGTCTTAGCATTCATGGCGCGGACAAATCGATTGGGCATACCGTTACTTCTGTCGGCTTGCAAGTCATCAGTGGGCTTGGGAAACTCTATAACCCCAAAACGCATCACAGCGTGCCAAAAGCGGCTGTGCAGCTCATCTGTGCCTGTTTCGTCAGGATAGGCAAAGCTATGAAACATCAGCCCGTAGCCTAACTCATCAGTATGGTCGTAAGCGCCTTTACCACTACCAAATGCGCAGGGTTCGACATAACCCTGACATTCTCTGGCACCTAAAAATATATCTTGCCGACCGCCTTTATCGACCATACGCTTGGCAATACTATAATGCTTGCCATCTATGCGGTCAGCCTCAAGCTCAGGACGGTGCATGTTCCATTCAAAGTGCGCTTGTACTTGATAAGCTACGTCATGAAGATAAGTGTAATAAGCCAGATCATTACCGTCTTTATGATATCTAATCGGCTTCATGCCTTTGGTTTGCGTACGAATCGGGTTTATCACCCGTACTTTATCGATATACCAGATGATACTAGGCTTCCAGTAGATACTTTTACAGACGCCTTTTAACGCTTCATAAGTAGGCAAATGATAGCTGGTCTTCTCGCCGCCAATACGGGTAATGGGGTCAGTGAATAAAGCGTTTCGTCCTGTAAGGAGAAATTCGATTGAGTTTTTAGGCTTTATATTTTGCGACATTTGATATCCTTTTATGACTTAAAACAATTTTGGCTAATCCGACTCTAGAACATCTACCTCGTTTTAAAATCCTTCTATAAAACCAAGCTTGCTATCCCCTACTGTATTCAACCCCATATGCTCATCGTAGAACTTCTCCGACAAGGTAAAGATGCCAGTATCTCTGACCTGCTCTATAGCGTGCTCTTGCTGCAACTTATCAAACATATACGGGAAAACGTTGACACTATATTGCTGCACTTTTTGTACCAGTTTATAAAAGTCTTTATCATTGAATTGTGTGCCATACAGCGCGGTAATCAACATGCGGCCTTCATCACCATAAGGTACGATAACGGCTTTAGTCGGGGCATCAATAGCCTTAAAGGCACGTCCTGCATCCATAAAGGATTGCCACAACTTCGGGAACTGACCATTTTTAAGTCTGCTGGCGTTATCATTATCGACCGCAGGATTGAGGCTATTATTGCTTGTCCAACCAAATATAGTGTCACTGCCAAAAGACTTGCCATCCGTCTGCTTAACGGGATAAGCCATTTGCTGCTTAGCGAAATCTGTTATATAAAACACTCTAAAAAAGTCAGTCATAATATTGGGGTCAAGTAGATGTTTATCTCGATTTTCAGCTTGAGACAGCAGCGGTAAAATGTGATTCTCCATCTGCTCTTTACCTAGTTTAATGGTAGGCAGCTTACTGAGGCTTTCCTTATCTGGTTTTACGATAAAAACCTGCCCTTTGGTAGGATTGCCATTCTCATCCCTCATTTCACCATGACGATTGCAACGTCCTGATGCTTGCGCGATACTATCTAGCCCTGCCAAGAACCGAATCACTGATGCAAACGACACATCAACACCCGCTTCGATAAGCTGGGTTGAGATGACCAAAGTCGGCAAACCTTGTTTTAGACGTGCTCTAATTTGTGCAAGTAAGTCTTTACGATGAAGCGCACACTGCCCTGTGCTCAAATGATATAGTTCATCTTCAGGCAGACTCTCTGCTAAGCTCTGATAGAGCTGGCTTGCCCAAATCTTGGTATTTACAATCACTAAGGTGCTGGCATACTTATCAAAATTTTCGCTGATGTAATCAGTTAGACTATCTAAATCTTTAGGCTTTTCAGTATGGTCGTGAATCTCTACTCGCTTTAGCGTATCGAACAATTCTGTCAGCTGGTCACGATTACCGACAATTTCTGTCGCTGGATTAAGGCTACCGTTGTGCTCAATGGGCAAACTATTCAAAACAGGCTGTGTTGCGGTACATAGCACCGCTGTAGAATTAGCATGACTGGTCAGAAAGTTAATGGCGTTACAGAATAAATAGTAGCAATTAATAGGTAGGGTTTGAATTTCATCAAATATCAGTACCGCACGGCTCAACTGATGCAGACGTCTGACGCCTTTGGTACCGCCGCCAAAGCAGCTTTCTAAAAACTGCACCATCGTAGTAAATACAATAGGCGCATTCCAGTTGTCCATGATGAGTTTGCTTTGCCATGTCTGTAAATCAGGCTCTAAATTAGAGTGTTGCTCTAATACCCAATCTCCCACGTAACTGCCATCAGCTAGCTTTTCCTCTAAGATATCTCGTACTTCTTGAGCATTTTGCTCAATAATACTGGTGAAAGGTATGATATAGATGATGCGGTCAAGATTATGACGTTTGGCGTGTTGCACAGCAAAGCGCAGGCTAGCAAGCGTTTTTCCGCCGCCTGTCGGTACGGTTAAGGTATAAATACCTTGTGCTTTTTGCCCGGTCTCATAGCAGGTACTAGCAATAAGGTTACGCTGATGATTGATAGGATTAGGCGGACTATTCTTGGCTTTATTGGCAAAACCGTCGTATAGCGCTTCGACTTTATCTATAGCAGTTTGCCAGTCGGGACGAGAATAATTTAAGAGGTGAGCTTGACTTGGATATTCAAAAGCAATGCTATTGCTGCGGTCAGCATCTATAAGGCAGCTAAACAGCATCCGTGCGTAAAAGCCGATATAAAAGTCTTTTTGTTTATCCGTTGAGGATTTATCAACTAATAGACTAGCAATGATATTAGTGAACTCTTTAAGCGTTGCGCTTTTGACCTTTTTATCTAAATGAGAAAATACATCGTTGTTTGTGGCATTGGTTAAAGACTCTTGATAATGAGATTTATCTTCTTCTTTTTGCTTGCGATTTTGCAGGTAGCGATTTCCTTCTTTATCGACAACATTCACCATACCGCTATGATGCGATGCCACACAGATGAATAAAATATCAGCGAGTAGCTGTCCTTGACCTATTTTAGTTTTTTCCCGTGTAATTTTATCGATTCGACTTGTTGATATGTTCTCAAATTGTTCATATAGGTATATCGCGCCAGCGGTAGAATGGTCAACAGAACCCCGCTTAGGCTTACCTTTGAGCAGTATTTCAGCTTCTTCGTCTTCATCTAGGTCTAAATCTTTGTAATTATCATAGGTGATGCTGTCTCTAATATAGGTCTGAAACGCTTGACTGTATTTACCTAAATCATGCACCAGACCAATCAGCTCACCTGATAATGGCAAACCAATTTTAGTTGCTAGGTTTTTGGCTATCTCTGCTGTACCTGTTAAGTGATCATAGAGTAATTGCTCGCTACCGTCGCTCTTGCGTACATGAGCAATGTATTCTTTATCAATAGTGTTCAATTGTCTCTCTTGGATACTCAGATTTTCCATCGCCATAAATATCCCAAACAATAGTTTTTTAAACAGTTGGAATAACAATAGCCTAATATCCACAACCTGACAATACAGAAATGAAAAAGTTACGACACCAGATGTCGTCTATAGCTTAGCAGAAAACAAAAAACCAGACAGCCTAGGCCATCTGGTTATCAAGTAATATCAAATATCTATCTACCAACAGTAAGCTGTCCCCCAGAAAAGCTGATGCATCCATCACAAAACCAAGATTTTTGTTGTCTTGCATGGGGGATATCTGCTGGCACATCGAGGTGATAAGGACGACCGCAATACTCGCAATGTATATCATCTAAATAAACCTGACATTTTGCAAGCGTAGCAAACAACTCATCAGACCTTATATTGTAATCGTAGCAAAGTATTTTTAGGTGAGCGATATAGTCATTGGGTGATACATACGACCAATACTGATGGCACAAACGCTTCGCTTCATCATCTAGGTTTGAGTCGAACACAAAATTTACACTCATGATATTCTCCTCGTTAGTAGCCATATCCAGATGGTGGTAGTAGCTCGTAAAGCTCACTTTGTAGCTGACTACACATATCTTCAACCACATATCCAAGACTCGCATCCAAGCGCTTCTGTACCCATATACGCATTGCCATATGGTTATCAAAGCAAGGCTTGATTCCTAAAAAGCATGCTAGATTATAACCAGGTTGAATACATAAATCATAAATCAACATATTGGCGATAGTATTGGCATCATCACTGACATAACCATTAGGCTTAAACTCGGCAAATAGCTTGTCATAATCAATAACTTTCATTTTGACGTCTCCTTGCCAGTAGATACTTGAGCCATCTGGCTTCGACTTACGAGTGCCTCAAAAGCACTACCATCCTGGCGTGTCATATTTGGTACATAGCGACTATAAGTATTAAACAGCATCTTAGTTGTTGAGTGCCCCATTTGACTGGCTATCCACTCTGGACTCTCACCTGCCGCCAACCACAAAGTCGCTGCAGTATGGCGTGTTTGATAGGCGTTGCGCTTCTTCAATCCTAATACTTTAAGTGTGGGATGCCAAATACGCTTATTCACATTGTTATAATCCAATGGCTCACCCGTATGTGAGCAAAACACATAATCCGAACGCCTATAGGAGATTTCTTGCTGCTCTTTCAGAGCCTCATAGACCCATGGAGACATTTGAATGGCTCGATAAGACTCCTGTGTTTTAGGAGGGACAATCTTGCCTTTGACTAACGCCTGCTTAATGACAATCTCACGGCGATTGAAATCAACGTTGTCCCATGTCAGTCCATCAATCTCACTCGTACGCATACCTGTAAAAAAGCGCACAAGATAATAATTACGATAGTCAGCTCTTACACCATTGATGAACTTCCAGACTTCCTCCAGTGTAAATGGCTGGATATCAGTCTTAGGCTCTTTAAGAGACTTAATGTCATCATAAGGATTATCAAACTTATAGCGTTTAGCGGCTTCTTTTAGTATCATACCTGCAGGTACCATTATCGAATTGATGCGTGCCGCTGACAGATGTTTGTTAGCTTTTCCGTACGTTACTTTGGCGAGCGATGAACGGAAGGCTAATACATCTGTCTTTTTTATGACATGAATGGGCTTAGTGCCAAACTCAGGAATCAAATACATGTCAATAATCTCCAGTATTTTGCGCTTGTAAGTATCGCGCCACTCAATTTCCTTTTCGGAAAACCACAGTGTTGCGAACTGCTTGAAGGAAGGAACGTTGGTATTAATGCATTCCTTACGATCGTTCAAAGCCACCATTTCTGCAGCCTTATCACTTTTCGGAAAGTATTTAGCATAATTAAAAATACCTAACCTAATTTCGGCTTCCATATTCAAAATAATACTTTCAAGCTTTTTACGATTTGCCGGAGTATCTATCAGGTTTGTCGTCTCCCGACAGCGTTTGCCCATATAATAAAAATCAACAAATAGCATGTTGCTACCTTTACGTGCTCTAATGCTAGCCATCATATTTCTCCTTATTGCAGTGCCATGGCGTTAATGCTACCGGTGATACCAGTGCGCATGTCTTTTTCAATTTCTTCCCAAACGTATAAAATCTTGCGACCACCAAAAGGACGTATGTAATGAATGCCCTCAATAAGTACGCTATCTTTAAGCTCATTACGGATCGTGCGCGGATTATATTTGATACGCTCAGAAAGCTCTTGGGTTGTCAGGTAAGTGTGTGACATAATACATTCCTTATATAAAGTTTAATTATAATGGTACTTTTGAATACCATGGTTGTAATTTAACATATTTTTATAACTATGCAAGTACTTTTTACAACTAAGATTGGAGTTTCGATGTGATAGTTAATCATTTACCGACTTTGTTAGCCGAAAGAAGACTAAAGGTAGCAGATGCCGTACGCGCGACAGGAATCAGCAAAACGACGTTACATAAAATATATAACGACCAATCATCAAGAATTGATTTTGATACCATTGATAAGCTGTGTGAGTTCTTAGAAGTTGAGGTTGGAGATATCTTTGAATATGTTGCTAGTGCCGATATGGAGAATGCACAAACGCTAGAACCTAAGAAAAGTTAGCAATAAGCTCGAGCTGTATAGTTAACTGCAGATTTAGATACGCTTTGGCATATGTGTTAGACATTAAAAAGCCCAAATCACGTGATGATTTGGGCTTTCGCTAATATGGGCTTTTGAAGCATGTAAACTGCAAACATTGATAGTATTTAAGGTTGAGGTCAAAAAGCTCCATTATTTAACGAGCCAAAAATACGTTAGGCACGCCTTGGGCACATTTTAGGCACACAGGATTTTTAATAGAGTTTACTTGCGAATAGAAAAACAGAGTTTTTAACTAATGTATAATTTCGATTTGCGCTACAGCCTTTATATTACAAGCATAAAAAAAGCCCCAATCATAAAGATTGGGGCTTTCGAATCTGGTAGGCGTAACTAGATTCGAACTAGCGACCTCTACCATGTCAAGGTAGCGCTCTAACCAACTGAGCTATACGCCTATTTAGGTGGTGTATTTTAGCAAGTTTTTTAGCTTTTGCAAGCCTTTATTTCTACAATAATTAAATTGATGACATAACTCACCTATTATACTTTTAGCTTATCGTTTGCGCCGCTTAATTTTTTTATAGCTATATTAAAATCACCCCTTATTTTATAGCGATATATATACTAGATATTATTTCTTCGACACCCGTTATTACTGATAACTTAGGCTATATTGATTAAAAACATCAAAATTAAAGCTGCCTCTCTGATTGACCCAATCAACTCCCGCCTCTGCTATAATAAAATTGTTTTAAATCCACAAGATATTGTAAGGCTCATTATAATGACTCAACCAATAATCAGAGTTGCCATCGCCGGTTATGGTAACCTTGGCAGCGGTGCCCAAGCCGCGATTAATCAAAACCCCGATATGACGTTGGTGGGTATCTTTAGTCGTCGTGATCCCGCTTCGGTCACCCTAATTGATAATAGTGTCCCTGTATATGCTATGGATGATATTGCACAATATAAAGATGAAATAGACGTGCTCATTTTATGTGGCGGTTCTAAGTCAGATTTACCTGAGCAAGGGCCAAAGCTGGCCGCTTTATTTAACATCGTCGATAGCTTTGATACGCATGCTAAAATTCCTGAGTATTTTGAATCGTTAGATGCCCCTGCTAAGCAAGCTGGCAAGATAGCCCTACTTTCTGTGGGCTGGGATCCTGGATTGTTTTCTATCAACCGCTTATACGGTGAAGCCATTTTACCAGTTGGAGAAACTTATACCTTCTGGGGCAAAGGGCTAAGCCAAGGACATTCAGATGCCGTACGCCGTGTGGCAGGTGTTAAGTCAGGTGTACAATATACCCTGCCCTCAGAGTCTGCTATGGCCAAAGTACGCAGTGGTGAGCAGCCGATCCTCAGTACTCGGGAGAAGCACACCCGAGAATGCTATGTGGTGTTAGAAGCAGGCGCTGATGAAGATACGGTCCGCACTGCCATTGTGAACATGCCTGATTACTTTGCGGACTACGACACCACAGTGCATTTTATTGACCAACAAACTTTTGAGCGTGACCACGGCAAGATGCCCCATGGTGGTTTTGTTATGCGCAGTGGCTCTAGCGGCACCCAAACTGATACCAATCACCAGGCCCTAGAGTTCTCGTTAAAGCTTGAGAGTAACCCGCAGTTCACCGCCAGCGTCCTTGTGGCCTATGCACGTGCTGCTTATAAAATGAACAAAGCAGGTGAAACAGGTGCCAAGACCGTCTTTGATGTGGCACCAGGTTTGCTATCACCCAAGACACCAGCTCAACTGCGTAAAGAGCTGCTTTAAGTACGCTTAAACCGATAAATCCCCAAACAAAAAAACGCACTGAGCCTTGATAGCTTGGTGCGTTTTTTATTATGCGTTATCTCAAGCGGCTTGTTCGTTATATTTTTTGAATTGTAGAGCATTAGCCATTGTTTAATATAGATAAAATTATTTTTCTAAAAATACTTTCCCAACTGTGATACTTTTATATTACTATGTTAATTAAGTATTAAAGGTGTTTCAACAAACTATTGGTAATTTTGGCCAGCCTATTTACCAACGCATTGATGTTTTAAGGCTGCAATATAAGTAGGGATACAAGAGCTGGGCACTAACCATTTGAATGTACTTCAAAAAATACGTTAGTTATGTCAATAGTTGCTCTCATTCACATTAAATAAAGGAACATATTATGCATTACAAAGTCAAAACGCTGACACTTGCTACTCTTTTGGCCTTTGGTCTTACAGGGTGCAATAATAATCAGTCCGCCAATACCGATGCCCCAGCCACAGCAGAAGGCACCAGCACCACTGAAGCTACCCCCTCAACAGATGCTGCTAATGCGGATGCTTCAGCCACTTTAAATAAAATTAAAGACTCAGGGACCATCGTAGTGGGTTTTCGTGACTCCTCTATTCCTTTTTCTTACATCGCCGATGATCCCAATCAGCCATTAGGCTATGCCCATGATTTAGAAATGAAGGTTGTGGATGCGGTCAAAGACAAACTCAACATGCCAGATCTTAAAATTCGCTACAACCTCATCACCTCTCAAACTCGTATTCCTTTGGTCCAAAACGGCACCATCGATTTTGAATGTGGCTCAACCACCAATAATGAAGAGCGCCAAAAGCAAGTTGCCTTCTCAAATGGCTTTTTTGAAATTGGCACACGTTTATTGACCAAAAAAGACTCAGGTATCAATGATTTTGAGGATTTAAAGGGTCGTACTTTGGTGACTACGGCAGGGACAACCTCTGAGCGCTATATTCGTCAATATAATGATGAGAAAAAACTCGGCGCTAAGATCATCTCAGCGAAAGACCATGGCGAAGCTTTCTTAATGTTAGAAAAAGGCCGTGCCGATGCCTTTATGATGGATGATGTGCTTCTAGCAGGTGAAAAAGCTAAGTCTGCTCATCCAGAAGAGTGGCAAATCGTTGGTACCCCGCAGTCGTTTGAAATCTATGGCTGTATGATGCGCAAAGATGACCCACAGTTCAAAGCGATTGTGGATGAGGCGTTAAAAAATGTTTATGCGTCAGGTGAGATTAATGATATTTATAACAAATGGTTCATGAATCCTATTCCACCTAAGAACGTAAATATGAACTTTGAGATGTCAGACAATCTTAAAGCACTTATTGCCAATCCCCATGATGGTGCACAGCCTATGGCGGCTCCTGCCCAATAAGCCACAACTCATATTGTCGCTTTGAATATTAGCTAAACTGTGCCCATACTTTTCATTCTTTGGCAAGGTATGGGCATGTTGCTTTTTTAATAGGCCATTTAGGGATATAAGTGGTGCTAAGAATAAGGGAATACAGATGAATTACAGTTGGAATTGGGGGGTACTTTTTGAGTCAACCGGCATTGGTGATGGTATCTATTTGTATTGGATATTATCAGGGCTCGGCTGGCTACTGCTTATTGGTACCATTGCTTGGATACTGGCATTGGGTATTGGTACAGTCTTGGGGATTATGCACACGCTACCCAGCAAAACAGCGCGTACGATTGGCACCATGTATGTGACCTTTTTTCGTAATATCCCTTTATTGGTACAACTGTTCTTTTGGTTCTATGTCGCCCCAGGCTGGCTAACGCCTGTCCTGCAAGAGTGGTGGTATAAAGGCCTGTCTCCTAATATGTCAGCCATGATTTCTGCCAGTATTGGGCTTGGCCTATTTACTGCCGCGCGTATTACCGAGCAGGTTAGAACCGGTATTCAGTCCTTACCTGAGGGCCAACACAATGCCGCCTATGCTTTGGGCTTTAGCACCGCTCAGGCTTATCGGCAAGTGTTGTTGCCACAAGCATTTAGAGTCATCCTACCCCCATTAAGCATAGGTATCTACACAATTTATCAGTGAGCATAAATTTGATAAAATAGCGCAGTATGGTATAGAGAAAATGACCCTAGATACGAGACTTATTAAACGTTATCAGCAACTCGTACGCAATCACACTC
>NZ_CAJHBH010000052.1:0-21598 GCF_904846585.1 Psychrobacter sp. H7-1 | reverse complement strand
CTAATCTTGAGTTTTTGATCTTGGCATGGATTGCTTTGACTCGCTGTTTGTTTTTCGCTCTTTGAGCTATTGCAAGCTTTTTAGCCCACTTTTGCGTTTGTTTGGTTGTCAGCTTGTCACCGTTTGATGTGGTAGCAGACTGCTTTAAGCCTAAGTCAATACCAACGCTGCCTTTGCCACTTGCTTGTCTAGGAAAATCTTTGACGGTAATACAGGCATACCAACGGTTACGGCTGTCTTGCACTATCTCAAGCGTATTGATTTGATACAAAGACAAATTGTAGCTATCGAATACGTCTATGATAAGCTTTTGACCTTTACAGAGCGATAGCTGTATGGTTGATTTAAGTGCTTTTTTACCTGTTTGTCTTGTACTTAGGTATTTGATAGCAGACTTTTTAAAGGGTATCCAGCCTAGGCTTTTGCGTTTGGCATCGGGTCGGTTGGTTCGCCAATTAAGTTTGGCTTTTTTAAACTGCTTACGAGATTTGGCGTGAGTTTCGTTGATGGCTTGCAAAGTTTGCGAGTGCAATCCTAAATACTCTCCACTGCCTTTGGTGTATTGGCTTAAATCATAGGCCGAAAAGTACTTACCTGTGCGTCTTAAATGCTCAAAGCTTAACGCATTAACATAGTTCCACGCATAGTTAACACTCCCAGCTAGTTTGTTTAGCTGGTTTACGTGTTTGTCTTTGATGCGTAGCTTGAGTGTTTTCATAGGGTTAGTATGGCGAGGTTAATTTTAACTTGCAATACTTTAAATACTGATCACGACAGTGTGTGTCGCCTTATATTCACCCACTGAAGTGGGTGGTTTTAAGGCGACCGGTGATAAATTTAAAAAAGCGCTTAAATGTGGCCTGAAACCAATAGGCCACCCCAATCCAAGCTGCCATGGCCAGCCACAGCCAGTCTGATAAAGAGAACAGCAGACAAATAATAAGCAGCAAGCTTGCGCCGCCGACGCTGGTCACAAACATGGATGGCTGACTTAAACGATAACGGTAGACCAAAAAAGCCTGATATAAAGTAAACGGAATGGTGAGTCCCACCAGGACATAAGGCAGGTAATGGAATAACCAATACATCTGCTGGCTGCCATGGAACATCTTTAGGCTGGCTAGTGTTCCAAATACCACAAAGGCAAAGATGGCCAAAACAATAACAAAAATAGATAAGCGGTTTATTTTTTGAGCACCGCGCAGCCGCTCAATGGCCAACACCGGAAATCCAGCAACACTGCCATTGGCCGCAGTGGTTGAAGGGGTGGGGTGATGTTTAGTCTCTGTACTCATGGCTGTAGGCTTATAGGTTATTGAGCAATAAAAAAGGGCGAGTTAATGCTAAGGGATCAGTGGGGCTTTCAATGGCACAATCCAATCGCTTAGTCTGCTTTGTAAGTGGCAATGTCTTCGGCGTGATCGGGATTAGCCAAGTAGCTTTGAAGCAGCAGGCAGGCGGAGATATCATCGATGGGGTCACGCTCGTTTTTTATGAGGCCAAGCTCCCATGCCATCTCACGCGCTTCTACTGAGGTCAGACGCTCATCGAATAACTGCACAGGTACATGAATGCGCTGCTCCATTAAGCGATGCGCCAAGCGGCGGGCAAACTTGTGGGCGCGTTTGGCAATCATCGAGCTGCTGCCATCCATATTTAGCGGTAGGCCCACCACCACCCGTCCAATCCTCCAAGTATCAATAATACCCAGTAGGTTGTCCCAGTCAGCAGGCTGGCCATTGTTCATCGCTAAGATATCAAAGGGGCGTGCATCTTGAGTGACGGTGTTGCCAAGCGCCATGCCCATTTTTTTGACCCCATAATCTAGCCCCAAAAGCACGGTTTGTTCTGGGCGAGCAGCAGCATCAGCGGCCACGTCACTATTTGCATTTTCTTTATTTGACGCATCATTTAACATAGGCAAAAATATCGCTTAATCGGTAGGGTGTCTTAATTTCGAGCTTACAGTGTCATCATTGGCTGTGCTTTGATACAGCATCATTTGGCACAACATAAAAAGTAACAGCGCCGTGGCTTAGGACGGCAAAGACCAAATTAGGCGCGGCCGACCTCGTCGCTTAAAAAATCCAAATGTACCCCGATTTTTTCTGCCGCATGGCGCCAGCGCTCTTCAAAGGGTATTTCAAATAATAAGGACAAATCGCCTGGGCTTACCAGCCAGTCGCCTTGGGAAATCTCTTTTTCAAGTTGTCCCTCATGCCAGCTGGCGTGCCCCAAGCACAGATGATAGTGGCCGATACCGGCTGAGCCTGCTGCGATATTTTGCAGGATATCTTTACTGGTGGTGATGCACACGTTTTCTGAAATGGGAAAAGAGGACGCCCATGTGGGTTGGCCGGTATGCAGCACAAAGCCTACCTCAGGGTACACAGGCCCACCATCTAGCGGCGTGTCATACATCACTGAGGTATCTGTGACTTCGATGTCTAGGTTGTCTAACAAATGGCCCACTTGAGTGTCAAAAATGGGACGATTGACCACCAAGCCCAGCACCCCATGCCGGTCGTGACGACAAATATACACCAAACTCTGTGCAAAACGCTCATCGGGCATACTTGGTGCGGCGATTAAAAAATGATGGGTCAAATTATCAAGGGTCATAGATACACAAAGCTCAATATAAAAAAAGGATAATGTCTTAAGGTGGGGTCAAAATGGCACAAAAGCAACGGCTAGCCCCGTGGATAGCTTAAGCAAAAGCCCTTGGCAGATTGAATGCATGTACTACTCACTGCTGACATCAGCCAAGAGACTGCGCGCATGCTCACGGGTAATTTCAGTAATATTAACCCCACCTGACATGCGTGCCAGCTCATCCACTTGAGCGTCATGGCTAATGATATCAATTTGACTGGTGGTTTGGCCCTCTTTGGTGTCATGATGCTTTTGTACCAAGATGTGCTGATGTGCTTGAGCGGCAACTTGAGCCTGGTGGGTAATGGCCAACAGCTGACGGCGGCTGCCCAATTGGCGCAGCAGTTCTCCCACCACCTGAGCGGTGCCGCCGCTGATACCCACATCCACCTCATCAAACACCAGCATCGGCTCAGAAAAGTCACTGTGTTGATTTTGAGAGTGCGCCGACTGACCATCTAATGTCTGGTGAGTGGCCAGTAAGACCTGCATCACCAGCGCCATACGTGACAACTCACCCCCTGACGCAATCTTGTATAGAGGCTGCATCGGCATACCCACGTTAGCGCTGAACATCAGCTCAATATCGTGTGCCCCTTGAGCGTTATAATGACTTTCATCTTTTGGGGTAAATACAAACTCACAGCGGGCATTGGGTAGCGCCAGCGGCTGTAATTGGGCCACCAGCTTCTCGCCTATGCTGGGTGCCACTTGTTGACGCGCGGTATCTAACGTCAAAGCGAGGTGTTTAAACTCGGCCCAAGCGTCTTGAATTTGTGCCTCTAGTACCTCAGAGCTTGGCTGATTGACCAAGCCATCAAGCTCTTGCTGCCAGATTTGTGCCTCTTGCACCAAGTTGCTTGCCGGAAGCCCATGTTTGCGTGATAAGCGGTGGCCAAGGCTAATCAAAGCATTCAGCTCTTCAAGACGCTCAGGGTCCGGCAGCTGCTGCTCAGCATAATCGGTCAATAAGGCGGCGGCCTCACTGACGTGTTGCTGCGCCAAATGTAGCGATTCGCTGGCTTGACTAAACGTGGGGCTGACATCCGACTGATTGTCACATAAGCGAATGGCTTTGCCCAGCAGGTCCATGGCATCTGGGTCATCAGAATCATTGTCTAATAATTGCACCGCATGACTGGCTTCAAGCATCAAAGCCTCTAGGTTTGACAGCTCATCATGCTCCGCTTCTACTTGCTCATAATCAACCGCCAATAACGGTGATATATCTGCCAATTGACTGTTTAACAGCTCAATACGGTCATTGCGATGCGCCTCTTTGGCAGCGACCTCTTCAGCTTGGCGTTTTAGCTTCTGATAGGCTCGATATGCGTGTTCAGTTTGTGCCGCTAAGGGCTGAAGACCGGCGATATTATCGAGCCACTGCACCACAAATGCTGGCTTTAATAAAGCTTGCTGAGCGTGCTGACTGTGAATATTAACCAGCATAGCGCCCAGCTCTTTTAATTCGGTTAAGCTGACAGGCACTCCGTTAAGCCAAGCTTTTGAGCGGCCATTGCTGCTTAATTGGCGACGAATTAATATCTCACCGTCAAACTCCCTTTCGTGACGCTCAAACCAGTCTTGTATCAGTGCCACTGTGCCTTTGTCGTTAGAGTTGGCACTGGGTTCGGTATTATTATTGGCACTATCTTTGGCTGTAGTTGAGCGATTTTTTGTAGCCGGTAGCACAAATTCGAACTGAGCATAGATATCAGCATTGTCCTTGCCATGACGTACCATACTGGTGTCTGCTCGGCCGCCAATACATAAGGAGAGCGCATCTAATAATAAGGATTTACCCGCGCCAGTTTCTCCAGTAATAACGTTAAAACCGTCGTATAAGGAGAGCTCATGGTGATTGATTAAGGCAAAGTTTTGCAGTGTCAGCGAAGTTAGCATCAGCAATCTCAAAAATGGGTGTTTGTTATCAAAAAACACTAAAAAAAGGACGAAATTAGTTAGGGTATCGTATATCTATGAAGGTATAAAAGCAAACGGTGCGCAGCTTTTATCGTGACTTTTATATTGCTTTAGATAACCAATTATTTGTTGCTTTTAGGCGCATAAAGTCACACAATCTAAGTCTGATTTAACTTGAATATAAGCAACTTTATAATCGTAAAATAACAGGTCGTGTGCCCGTTATATAAAGGTATTGCTGTAAAAATGCAAGGTAGAAATCTGTTGATAACGGCTGTGAATTGATGCCCATATTGAGGCATGGCTGCTGGTAAAAAAAGGATATGGGTAGGTTAAGAGGGCAGCGCCTGTGTTTAGCCAAAGTACAGTTTTACTATAGGTATTGTGCAAGCGACTGCGATCATAACGTTGATCGACATAGGACGTAGAGCGAGCAGATAATGGCTAATGACAGTTTGGAATAGCCATTAACTAAAAAACTGATTTGTTGTCACAATTATATTAGCAATATTGTGGTAGGATTGAATAACAAAAAATAGCATCAACAAGAGTAGGGCTGTAAGTTTAGCGATATCTGATTTTTAGCCCATGGTTATCATAAAGTAGATTAAGATTAAGGAAGTCATCATGCCGACGACTTATGACCAGGTTTCTGTCGTAAAGAATGCAACCATCTCTTATGATGGACGCTGTAGTAGCCACACGGTATTATTTGAAGATGGCAGCAAAAAAATGCTGGGCATCATACTACCTTGTGATGAGCATGTCCGTGAGTATGAATTTGCCACCCACACCTCAGAGAGAATGGAGATTACCTCAGGAGAGTGTGAAGTAAAAATCACCGGAGAGGATGAGTTTACTTATTATCGCGCTGGCCAAGCTTTTGTTGTCGCAGGGGACAGCAGCTTTGCGCTACGTACTGAACAAATTGTGCAGTATATTTGTCACCTAGAAGGGTAGGACAAGCGGCTTACCACCCACTTATTGGTATTTGTTTTAAGCATCCTAGGCAGCCACTTAGGGTGCTTTTGTGTCTTCTGGGCTGTTATTTAAGCCACAAAGTCATCGCGTTGTGTCTTATAATAAGCGAGAAACGCAGTCATCAAGTTGCGCCGTATGGCTGCCCTCACCGTTAAAATCCATCGTTTAAAAAGGTTATTTTATGGCAAAGCCCGTCCATTTTTATGGCATTCACGCAATTCACGCTTTGTTGTCGCACCGTCCTACCGACGCCATGGCTTTATTTATTCAGCAAGGCCGTGCTCACAAAGACAGCAGCACTCAGGACGAAGCCGACTCTACCTTTGAAGAGATTTTACAATTGGCTGAGCAGATGGGGGTGAGCATCCAGGAGGCCAGCCGTGATAAGCTGACCGCATTGTGCGGTAGTCCGCAGCACCAAGGTGTGGTACTCAATGCCCGTCCGTTAGCCATGGCCGATGAAGGTGAGATTGCAAGTCTTGCTCAATCAGATGATGCCCTATTTTTGGTGTTAGACCAGATTACGGATGCGCATAACCTAGGTGCCTGCTTGCGTACGGCAGCGGCGATGGGTGTTGATGCGGTGATTTGCCCTAAGCACCATTCAGCGAGCCTCACACCAACTGTGGCCAAAGTATCGGTAGGTGCCATGGAAATCATGCCAGTCATCGCTGTGACTAATCTGGCACGCTGTATTGAGAACTTAAAGCAAGCAGGGGTGTTTGTTTATGGTACGGCGCTTGACGCCACCGCTAAGGCTCTGCCAGATGTGGACCTAAAGGGTAAGGTGGCCATCATTATGGGTTCAGAGGGTGAGGGCATGCGCCGCTTGACCACCGAGCGCTGTGATGAGCTGGTGTACATTCCCATGACTGGTAATAAGCATGGCTCACTACAAAGCTTGAATGTCAGTGTGGCCACAGGCATGGTCTTGTATGAAGTGAGCCGTCAGCGTCATCAGCCTTAATATCAGTCTGATTAAGACAGACAACAGCTTAAGAGGCAAAAAGGGCGCGCTTAGCATAAGCGCGCCCTTTGTGTGTCAAGGCACGGGGCTTTATTGCACGAGGCTACATTTTTTTTAGGTTTAAATAGTTGTGATGCAGCGGCAGTAATTGCGCATACAACGCATCTAAGTCGCCATTGTTACACACCACATCATCGGCCTGCTCGATACGGGCTTCTCGGGTCAATTGATTGGCCATAATGGCTTTGATCTTGTCTATGCTTTGGGTATCTCGGCTGCTGGCACGTTTAAGCTGCGTCTCCTCGGAGGCATCGACCACCAGTACTCTATCACACAAAGACACCAGGCCTGCTTCATAGCTCTCAAGCAGCAAGGGCGCTGACAAGATAACGTATGCCGACTGAGCTTGACTGAGCTGGTTTTTGATTTCTTGACGGATGGCAGGATGGGTGATCGATTCTAAAGTTAGCAGTGCTTTGTTATTGGCAAACACATGCTCGCGAACTGCGCGTCTGTTCATTTCTCCTTGCGCATCAACAACCCACTCTCCTAAGGCCTCTACCAGTGCTTGTAGAGTGGGGCTGCCTTTATGCATGATTTGATGGGCGACCACATCGGCATCTACCACGTCGATGCCCTGAGTGGCGAACCAGTTAGAGACGGCTGTTTTACCACTACCAATACCGCCGGTTAGGCCGATAATGGGCTTGCTGACATAAAAGGTTTCAAATTTTTGGGGCGGGTCAATCACAGGCTCCTCTTGAGCATCATTGATATAAGAGTCCAAAGTGGCGGCGCTGGCGTATGTCATGGCAATACCTTAAAGCGGGTGTTCTATAAAATTGAACGGGATTGTGGCCTAAAGCTTACGCTTGCTATGGCGTATATTTAGCCCCAAGCAGCTATCAAAACCAAAAGCTTAGCGGTGTTATTGAAATCTGCTGCTAAACTTACGAGAAAACAGCTACTAAAATTACGATAAAAGAAGCGGTTAACTCTGGCTTATTGACTCAGAGCTAACTGGCTGATAAAAGTAGCATGTTTTTACGGCAGCTTTGTATTAATTAGTGTGCTCAATCTCAACAGGGTGTTAATGGTGACTCTGTGCGGTGTTATCTATAGAGGATGACTAGTGACTGTGTTTTTATCGTTAATCCGCCGATAGCCTTGGATGGTCACCCAAATGAGGTGTGCACTAAGCCAATAAAGCCCTAAGCCAGCAGCGTCCTAAGCTAATAGAATCCTAAGCTAATAGAGTCCTAAGTTCGTAGCATTCTAAATTAGTAATCCCCTAGGCTAATAGCGTCCCAAATACCAGTGCATCAACGCCTCACCATATAACAGTGCAACCAAGCCCGCTAACGCCAAATAAGGACCAAAAGCAAAGGGCTGGCTCTCCCGTCGTTTTTGTAGCAATATAAGCCCCATGATAGTGCCGAGCACGGAAGATAGCAAGATGACAAATGGCAGCATAAATGGCCCAAGCCAAGCTCCCAGAGCCGCCAGTAGCTTAAAATCGCCTTGGCCCATACCTTGCTTGCGGGTAAATAAATAAAATACTTTCACCACCACCCATAGACTAAGATAGCCTAAGATTAGCCCCCAAATAGATAAGCTTGGCGACACAAAAACGCTGTGGCTGTTCACCATAAGCCCCAAGATAGCTAAGGGGTAGGTTAGATTATCGGGTAAATACTGCGTCTCAAAATCAATCCCCACCAGCGCAATTAATAACCACAAAAATACCAAGGCACAAAGGCCGGCAAGTGACACGCCCAATTGGTAAATCACCAAAACGCTCAGCACGGCGGTCAGAAGCTCAATCAACGGATAACGCAAACCAATGCGGTGGCGACAAGAGGCGCATCTGCCTTTTAGCCACAGACAACTGATAATAGGCAGTTTGTGACGCCAAGCAATGGGCGTATGACACTGCGGGCACTGTGAGCTTGGGCGCCACAGCGACAATGGCATATCTTGGGTGATGCAGGCAGCCACAGGCGCTAGCGCATCCGCTGGCACATCAGGCTGCGATTGCAAAAACTGTAGTGAGCCCAGTCGCCACTGCCGCTGCAGTATTAATGGGGTGCGATAAATCACCACATTTAATAAGCTGCCCACACACAAGCCCACTATGGCAAATACACCAAGAGCAAATACATCAGGCGTCGCTAAATTGTGCGGTTCAAAAAACTGCCAGACTTGCCAAAACTGCATAACATCAGCCTATTGTTTATAAAAATTGAGACATGATTCATCAGAAGGTTAATAAGGGCTTAGCGCTCAATAAAACACTGCCGCTAGCCAAGGATTGAGCCCATTTGAAAAATAGGTAAGTACATCGCCACTATCAGCCCGCCGACCAGCAGGCCAATGATCACCATAATAATGGGCTCCATTAGGTCGGTTAACCCATCAACGGCATGGGTCACCTGAGCTTCATAATAATCAGCCACCTTATTAAGCATCTGCTCTAAGCTGCCAGACTCCTCGCCGATACTCACCATTTGTACGGCAAGAGCTGGAAAAAGCTGGCTGCTGCGCATGGAGCGCTCAAGGCGTTGACCAGCAGCTACCTGTTGTCTCATCTGGTAGGTGGCCGTCTCAAAGACATGATTGTCGGTTGCAGCGGCAGTGGCGCCTAGTGCTTCTAACAGCGGGACACCTGCAGCATAAGTGGTGGCTAAGGTGCGGCAAAAGCGGGCAATAATGGCTTGATAGGCTATGCTACCAAAAATGGGCAGCTTTAATATCGCTTTGTCGAGCCACTGATTAAAGCCTAGGCTGCGTTTTTGGGCCTGCCTAAACGCGATTACAGCCGCTATCGTCAGTAGCAAAAAAATTGGCCAAAGCTTTTGCATGATATGAGATAAAGTGACTACAAATTGGGTAAAGGCAGGCAGCTGTGACCCCATAGAGTTATATAGGTCTGCGAACACCGGCACCACTTTTAGCAATAAGATAATACTGACAATCATCGCCACCAGCATGACGGCTAGCGGATATTTGATGGCTTTTTTTAGCTTAATTTTAAGCAGCTCGTTGTTTTCTTTGTAATCAGCGATGCGCTCAAGTAAGGTATCTAGTGTGCCGGAGTGCTCTGCTGCAGACACTAAAGCACAAAACAGGTCATCAAACTGCTTTGGATGGGCCCGCAGGCTATCTTCTAAGGACATACCAGTCTCAAGCTGCTGTTTTACCCGTAAAACCAGCTGCTTCATACTGGGTTTATCAAGTGCTTGGGCAATAAGCTCAAAGGCATGTACTATGGGCACGCCGGCCTTAGTCATCGTCGCCAATTGCCGCACAAACAGACTGATATCAAGTGCCGTTATCTTCTTTTGCCGACGCCAAAGCGCTTTAGGCTTACGCCGAATGCGCTGGGTCACTATGCCTTGTTTGCGCAGCTGAGCTTTGGCCAGCGCCATACTGCTACTGGTCAGTATGCCTTTTACCTTCATGCCTTGAGGGTTGATGCCTTGATACACAAACTCAAGCATTTTGAGTTTGGTTCGATTGCGGACGGGGCTCACAACAGATACCTCAAGTAAAGACAATAAGAGTGCCAGATAGATCCAGATAGATAAGGTAGCCAACGCTGCATTACTGGGCCGTCATGCGGGTCATTTCTTCAATGCTAAGGATGCCTTGAAGCACTTTCAAAATAGCGGCCCGCCTTAAGTCAAAAAAGCCTTGCTCGGTGGCAGCCGCTTTTATCTCAATGGCATTAGCACCTTGCATAATCACTTGTGCAAGCGCTGTGTTCATGGGCATCACCTCAAACACACCGATGCGCCCTTTGTAACCCTCACAGCACTTATCACAGCCCACCGCCTTATAGATGATATGCTCAGGCTGTGCCAACTCTTCGGCGCTAAAGCCAATCTCAATGAGACTTACCTTAGGAACCACACAAGGGATTTTGCAGTGGCGGCACAAGCATCTCGCCAGACGCTGCGCCACTACCAGACTAATGGCGGTAGCAATATTAAAGTAAGCTACGCCCATATGATGCAGGCGAGTTAAAGTCTCAGCAGCTGAGTTGGTGTGCAGGGTAGAGAGCACCAAATGGCCAGTTTGTGCCGCTTTAATGGCAGTATCCGCGGTTTCAAAATCACGTATCTCACCCACCATTAATACATCGGGGTCTTGGCGCAAAAATGACTTTAAGGCCACCGCAAAGCTCAGTCCGACTTTAGGATTGACGGTGACCTGATTGATACCTGTTAAATTAATTTCAACCGGATCTTCTACAGTGCAGATATTGGTGGCCACCGTGTTTAAAATATCTAAACCGGTATAGAGCGATAAGGTTTTGCCAGAGCCTGTGGGGCCGGTAATCAATAAGATACCTTGCGGCTGCTGTAGCGCTTGTAAAAACTGCTGTTTTTGCTCAGGCTCAAGCCCGAGGCTATCAATACCAGCCATCGAGGCGGCTGGATTAATAACCCGAAGCACAATTTTTTCACCGAACAAAGTGGGTAGAGCATTGGCACGAAAGTGTAGTGTCGGCATCCCATTTAGTTGCAGCCTAATACGGCCATCTTAAGGCATACGCCGCTCAGATATGTCCATTTGTGCCATAATCTTTAGGCGGGCACATATCTTAGCTTGCAGCTCAAGCGCTGGTGTGGCCACTTGCTGCATGACGCCATCGATACGAAAGCGTACCCGAAACGTATGCTCATAGGGCTCAAAGTGTAGGTCAGAGGCGCCTTTATTTACTGCCTGACACAATAAATCCTGTACCAGCTGAACTACCGGATCTTGCTGTAAATCATGAGGCTGATGCGCGCCATGCTCTGCCTGTGCTAGAGTCGCAGAGGGAGCGGCAGCTAGTTGATTAAGCGAAGGGGGCCGGGACATATAGCATCCTTGTCTGAGTAGGCGTAAGGGTCATTAGCAACCTCTTACAGTTAAGATCGGGTGGTTTGTTCAGACAAGTGGCCTAAAATTAACGGCTTAGCCAGAGTAAATTGAGTTAGCTTAGGTTAACACAGTTTTTAATTTTAAATTTTGGCGTTTTCAAAACAACAAAGGCTAAATCTGTTAGATAAGACTATGATATAATTTAGGGCTATCATATTTTTAGACAGCTAAACCTAAACAATGCGCTGTCACAATGTTGTTTGTTATTTTGGTTTTATTTATTCGGGGCTTAATAGGCCCTTTTGATTAATTGGTTTTTAGGTGAGCGTGTTATGAAGTCTTGGGTTATCGGAAACTGGAAGCTAAATCCTACGTCGCTTGAGCAAGTACAGCACTTGGTGACAGACTTAGTAGAAGGCGTTGACGCTCAAACCCGCAGCATGGATAATTGCCATCTTATGTTGGCCCCAAGCTTTTTACATTTAAGCCCAGTGCAGCAGGCACTTAACGCCAACTCATCTACTCTTAAGCTGGCCGCGCAAGATGTGAGCGCACTCAGTGCTGAATCAGGGGCTTATACCGGTGATGTTTCGGCCAAGCAGCTAAAAGATATGGGCGTACAGTGGGTGATTGTCGGTCACTCTGAGCGCCGTCAGTACTATAAAGAAAGCAACGCCGTACTGCTAAAAAAGCTGCTTAATAGCGCTGAGCAAGGCTTGGGCGTGATTTTGTGCATTGGTGAGTCAGAGAGCGACTTTGAGGCGGGTCACACTGAGCAAGTGTTGGATGAGCAGTTACAAGTTATTGCTGACTTTTTACAGCAATTAAAGCCTGAGCAGGCGGGATATGCCGAGCAAAACCTGATTATCGCTTATGAGCCGGTGTGGGCCATTGGTACCGGTAAGGTGCCAAGTGTAGAGCAGGTGACGCAAATACATCGCTTTATCCGTCAGCAGTTGCATTCATTTGATAATAAGCTTGATACCACCCCAGTGATTTATGGTGGCAGCGTTAAGCCTGAGAATGCTGCAGATTTTGCTGCCTCAGACCAGATCAATGGGGTGTTGGTTGGCGGCGCCGCCCTGCAGGCAGACAGCTTTCTTGCGATTGCTAAATGCTTTAATAACTAGATAAAATAAGCGGCGCTAGGCTTGATAGCTTGGCGCTCTGCCCTGATAAACGGTGACATGAACGTTTTGATAATAGATAGTTGTTGTGGTAAAACTGGGGATAAACACTCCCTTATATTTGATAACATTATCCTCTTTAACTCTTAAGATTAAGTAAGGCAAAGCATGTTTAACATTATTCTAGCGATTCACATTATTGTTGCTATTGCCATGATTGGGTTGATTTTAATTCAACACGGTAAGGGAGCTGATGCGGGCGCTTCATTTGGCGCAGGGGCTTCAGGCACAGTATTTGGAGCAGCCGGTAGTGCCAACTTTTTGACCCGTGCCACAGCCATTTTAGCGATTATCTTCTTTACTACCAGTCTAACTTTGGCGGTGCATGCACGCAAACAGGCTGAAGGTCAGTATCGCTTAGATGTTCCGGCCGCATCGCAAGCACCAGTGACGGCTCCTGAGCCTACGCCGGCTCCTGCTGAATAGGCTAGCATAGCTAAAACAAGGCGCTGCAGCTCAGTTGGCCTTAGTGGTAAACTAAATAGGTTGCACCCACTGTCAAAGACGAGTAGAATGTGCCACCTAATTTAATAAATATTAAAGCAATCTATGGGCACTATCTTCTTTTATATAGATTTTATATAAAAAAGTAGCGTTGCTATCTGAGATATCGTGATTACCGATCTGTTTAACCTCAATAACAGCTTGGGTAGTAAAAAATCAGTCAGAAGCAAGATAAATAGAGAGCAGATTGAATTAGACAATGCGATTGTGGTGGAATTGGTAGACACGCCATCTTGAGGGGGTGGTGGCGCAAGCCGTGAGGGTTCAAGTCCCTCCAATCGCACCAATATAAAGACAAAGCACGTACCTATACTGTATGATGTGTCTGTTAAATCCGATTAAATTAGTAGATTTATCGACATTGCTATTGAAAATAAGCCATATATACCTTATATACAAGTAGTAACAACAATATAGGACAGCCGGTTATGATGGTTGTGGACAGCAAATAAGCGTGAGCACTTATTAAAATCAGCTTTTGTTATAAAAGCTTATAATAAGATAAGTTACGGCGATATAGCTGGCCAAATGTGTTAAGATGTATCAGGTAAAGCTGTTAGAATAGGCATTATCAGGGTAGTGGTTAAAGTTTTGAATTTAAATTAGTTTAATGCTTGACAACCCCTAATAAACTCCATATAATAGTCAGCCTAGATTGATGCGGGGTGGAGCAGTCTGGTAGCTCGTCGGGCTCATAACCCGAAGGTCGTTGGTTCAAATCCAGCCCCCGCTACCATTTTTTATTTCAATCTTGCCTTTTTCATTTAACCCACCATATTGTTTGTGGGTTTTTTTGTATCTGTTATTTTTAATATTGCCTAATAGTCATAATATGCATTTATAATAGATACTTCTATTTATGGACTAAACAAATAAGTCATGAAGCTATCTAACAAAGTCACCCAGTTAACCGATATTATTGCACCAGCTGTTGCAGCTTGTGATGTGGCACTATGGGGTGTGGAGTTCCTACCGCAAGGTGGGCGTTCGCTATTACGCATTTATATTGAAGCCTTGCCAGAAGATAAAGCAGCCGATAAACAAGTTACTATTGAAAATTGTGCTGCCGTCACCCACCAAGTCAGTGGTGTTCTTGAAGTGCATGATCCCATCGCGGGCGAGTATGTACTTGAAGTGTCCTCTCCAGGTCTTGATCGACCTTTCTTTGCCCCTGAGCAAATGACAGATTATATGGGTCAGACCATCAATCTACGCTTGATTCAAGCTGTGGGTAGTGGAAGTTCAAAACGCCGCAAAGTAACCGGTAAGCTTGAGCAATTAGATGACAAGCAGTTATCGGTAGTGACCGCTGACGGTGAGCGCTATGATATTGCCCTTGATAATATTGATAAAGCAAATTTAATCTATCAAGATCTGTAGTCTTAGAGTATAAGTTGGTTGAAAGCTTACTGTCATATTTAACTTGATTTGACATCGTCAGTTACTATTAATTCAGTCTAATCTAATCTGCATGTCTTAATTATTTATAAGGTATGCCAACTATCGATAAGTTATGTGCTTATATAGCGTGTAGAGACTAGATAGAATGAGGAAATAGTAGGCCGCGTTTTGAATGAGATTAAACATCGCAGCTTTTAGGCCTAAGATAAAAAATAAATTTTAATAATTTTTTGCTACTTTAAATGACAAGTAGGCGAGGATAGGTGTGTAATGAGTCGAGAAATTTTAACGGTAGTAGAAACCGTCAGTAACGAGAAAGGCCTAAATCCAGAAGACATCTTTGAGGCAATTGAAGAGGCTTTGGTGGTTTCTACCAAAAAAAGAGTTTATACCGAGCAGCCAGAAGTGGCGGTAAGGGTTGAAATTGACCGTGATACCGGTGATTATGATACCTATCGCTATTGGACTGTGGTTGCCGACGAAGACCACGAAATGCCAGCATGTCAGTTAGCCATCAGTGATTTAGATGAAAACGAATGGTCTATTGGCGACATTAAAGAAGAGCAAATCGAATCTATCGAATTTGGACGTATTGCCGCCACTCAGGCCAAGCAAGTGATTATCCAAAAAATTCGTGAAGCAGAGCGTGCATTAACTGCCGATGCCTTCGAGCCAAGAATTGGTGAGATGATGTATGGTGAAGTTAAAAAACAAACGCGTGATGGCTATATTATTGATTTAGGGGATAATGCTGAAGGCTATTTATCTCGTGATCAAATGCTGCCTCGTGAACAATTACGTGTAAAGTCTCGTATTAATGCTATCCTATACCATGTGAACCGTGACAACCGCGGCGCACAGTTATTGTTATCGCGCACCAGCCCAGATATGTTGGTGGCGTTAATGAACAAAGAAGTGCCTGAGATTAACGAACAAATCATTGAAATCCGTGATGTGGCTCGTCAGCCTGGGGTTCGTGCGAAAATTTCAGTAAAAACCAATGATCATCGTATTGATCCTGTGGGCGCGTGTATTGGTATGCGTGGTACCCGTATCCAAGCGGTACAATCTGAGCTTGATGGCGAGCGTATTGATGTGATCGTGTGGTCTGATGACCCCGCGCAATATATCATCAGTGCACTTGAGCCTGCAGATGTTAGCAGTATTATTTTAGATGAAGATGCCAAGACCGCAGACATCATCTTTACCGCCAACGATCAGTTAGCGCGCGCCATTGGTGCCCAAGGCCAGAACGTACGTTTGGCTTCTGAGCTAACCGGTTATAAGTTAAACATGATGCTTGAGGCGGAATACCTTGAACGTCAACAAAACGAAACAAAAGCCTATCTTGAGCTGTTCTACAATCGTCTAGAAGTAGATGAAGACTTAGCTCAAGCGCTAGTAGATGTAGGCTTTACCAGTATTGAAGAAGTGGCTTATGTGCCTGTTGAAACCTTCTATGACATCGAAGGTCTTGACGACGACGCAATTGAAATGATTCAAGAGCGTGCAAAAGAAGTAGTCATTGCTGATGAACTGGTTAAACAGCAAAATATGAAAGAGCCAAGCAAAGAGTTGCTCACAATGGACGGCATGACGACCGACTGGGCGTACAAGCTGGCTCAACGTGACATCATCACGTTAGATGATTTAGCAGAACAGGCAGTATTTGATCTTGAAGACATTGAAGGTCTTGATGAGAAAACTGCTGGTGAGTTGATCATGAAAGCACGTGAATCTTGGTTTAATGAAGAATAATAAATAGGTGACTATAAATGGCAGATAAGACCGTCAAAGAATTAGCAGACATGGTAAGCAAGACAGTCAGTGCAGTACAAAAGCAACTGACTGATGCTGGGCTGCCTGCTCGTGGCGAGGATGACCTGGTCACCGAGCTTGAGCAAGAACAGTTAGTAGCATTCTTAAAACAATCGCACGGACAAAAAGAGAAGCGTCGTATTAGCCTAAAATCTAAAACGACCAGCACCGCTCGTGTGACTGGCTCCTCGGGCAAGTCAAAAAGCGTCAATGTAGAAGTGCGTAAGAAAAAAGTATTTGAAAAGCCAGATCCTAATAAACTGGCTGAAGAAATTGCAGCGCGTGAACAAGCGGCTTTAGAAGCCAAAAAACGCGCCGAAGAAGAAGCCAAAAAGCGTGAGCAGGTCAAAAAAGAAGCTGAAGAACGTCAAGCAGCAACTTTGGCAGCCATGCGTGCTAACTTAGGTGGCGGCTCCTCTTCAAGCGATAAAAAAGAAGAGTTATCTACTGTCGTGGTGAAAAAAGGCAGTAAAGCTGCTGCTGCGGCAAAAGAAGCGCCTAAGAAGAAAGTGGCTCAGACCAAACCTAAAGTAGAAACGGCCGCTGAGCGTAAAGCCCGCGAAACCCGTGAAGCAGAAGAAGAACGTCTACGTCAAATTGAAGCAGAAACCCGTCGTAAGCAAGCCGAAGAAGCTCAGAAGAAAACCCTTGAGCAGATGCGCAAAATGGCTGGCAAATACAGCGACAAAGATCCCGTGGCAGAAGTTCGTAAGGATGAGCCATTGGCCGAAGGTCTGGTGGGTGAAGCGTTAGAAGAGTCTTTTGAAAAAGAGCGTCGTGAAATTAAACGTGGATCTGCCAGTACTGCCACTCGTGGCCGTCGCCGTAAAGGTCAAGAAGAGCGTGAAATTCGCAACCGTAAGCATGGTCTAAAATCAAGCCAAGCCTCTCAGCATAAGTTTGAGAAGCCGGTTGAGAAGATTGTGCATGATGTAGAAATTGGCGAGCAAATCGTTGTTTCAGACTTAGCGCAGCGCATGGCGGTGAAAGCCCGTGAAGTGACTAAGCTGCTTATGAAGATGGGCGAGATTGTCAGTGCTGACCAAGAGATTGATCAGGCCACGGCCAGCTTAATCGTTGAAGAAATGGGTCACAACCCAATTCCAGTAAGCGATACCAAGGTTGAAGACGACTTACAAGAAGCGGTAGAAGAGCGCCGCAGTAATGTTCAGACACGTCCGCCAGTGGTTACCATTATGGGTCATGTTGACCATGGTAAAACCTCACTGCTTGATAAAATCCGTGAAACCAAAGTAGCAACGGGTGAAGCCGGTGGTATTACCCAGCATATTGGTGCTTATCACGTTGAGACCGATCGCGGCGTTATTACTTTCTTAGACACCCCAGGTCACGCAGCGTTTACCGCCATGCGTTCACGTGGTGCTCAAGCGACCGATATCGTTATTTTGGTAGTAGCTGCTGACGACGGTATGATGCCGCAAACTGAAGAAGCTATTGACCATGCTCGTGCTTCAGGTACACCGCTAATTGTTGCTATTAACAAGATGGATAAGAGCACTGCAGATCCAGATCGCGTATTAAATGAGTTAACCACAAAAGAAGTGGTTACTGAAGCGTGGGGCGGTGATGTGCCTATGGCGAAGATCTCTGCTAAGACCGGTGAAGGTATTGATGAGCTGTTAGAGCTGATTAACCTACAAGCTGAGCTTATGGAGCTTGAAGCCCCAACAGACGGCGCCGCTCAAGGTGTGGTTATTGAATCTCGTCTAGAAAAAGGCCGTGGTGCAGTTGCTTCTATCTTAGTTAAGAAAGGAACTCTAAACCAAGGTGACCTAGTACTTGCTGGTGAATTCTACGGTAAAGTACGTGCGATGACTGATGAGACCGGCAAACGTGTCAAATCAGCGGGCCCTTCTATTCCCGTAGAAATCTTAGGCCTACCAGATACACCTGCGGCAGGTAGTGAATTCTTGGTAGTCTCTGATGAGAAAAAAGCACGTGAAGTTGCTGAGTTCCGAGCCACTCGTGAGCGTGAGCGTCAAAACAAAATGCGCCTTGAGAGTATGTTTGAGCAGATGGGCCAAGATGACTTGTCATTCTTGAACATCATCTTAAAAACAGACGTACGCGGTACACTAGAAGCGCTACTTGCGGCCTTAGAAGATCTGTCAACTGATGAAGTTAAAGTTAAGGTTATCAGCTCAGGTGTTGGTCCGATTGCTGAGTCTGATGTGACATTAGCTGAGTCAAGTGAAGCGGTATTATTAGGCTTTAACGTCCGTGCCGATAATGCGGCCAAGCGCAAAGCTGACGAAGCCGGTATCGATATTCGCTACTACAGCGTTATCTATGGCCTAATCGATGATGTTAAAGCGGCAATGAGTGGTATGTTGTCTCCAGAGCATCGCGAAAAAATCTTGGGTATTGCTGAAGTACGTGATGTATTCCGCTCTAGTAAATTCGGTGCAGCTGCCGGTTGTATGGTGGTTGAAGGTACCATATACCGTAACAAGTCTATCCGCGTATTACGTGATGACAAAGTGGCCTTTACCGGTCAATTGCAATCATTACGTCGTTACAAAGATGACGTGAACGAAGTACGCTCTGGTATGGAGTGTGGTCTTGCGGTTCGCGGCTACGATGTAGAAGTCGGCGATAAGATCGAAGTATTCGAAATCCAAGAAATTCAGCGCACCATCTAATCTGATTTTCTTGTAGCATAAGACCTATCAGGTCATCCTGTTAGGTCTTTTTTTTTAGTAAAATTTTAACAGCTTTTTAACAAGCCCCATTTATTGAGTTGTTCGATAACTCTTTTAGCTATTTTATTATCCGTTATCACAATTTTGGCCAAATAAAGGTCATCTAAGCCTGATAACGACATTGAAGGATATAACCATGAACCAACGTTTACAGCGCTTGGGCGATCAAATTCAGCGTGAACTTGCTGTACTTATCCGTGATGATGTTAATGATCCTCGTTTGACAGGGTTTGTGACCATATCGAGTGTCAAAGTCAGCTCTGACTTGGGCTATGCAGACGTGTATGTCACCATCATGGAGCCTGAGCTTAATGATGCGATGAGCAAGCACAGTCATGAAGAGAGCCTAAAAGTGCTTAATAAAGCGGCAGGCTTTTTGCGTACTGAGTTAAGTCACAGCTTAAAGACCCGCACCACACCTCGCTTAAGATTCCATTATGACGAAGTAACAGCGCGCGGTAACTACATGATGGACCTGATTAATAAGGCAGTGACTAAGACGGGGCAGACATCAGCAGAAGATGATGCAGACCGCTTAGACAGTGAAGACCGTTCTTAATCAAAATCAACTTAGAGTAGATATGATGACCGAAGAGATCATTCAATCAGCGCCTGCTGCTCCGCTCAAAAAAAGCCGAGTTTCAGGGGTTATTTTAATCGATAAGCCGCAAGGTCTGACCTCGCAGCAGGTGGTATCTAAGGTTAAGTATCTGCTTAAGTCACCTTTGCACGACAGCAAAAAAGCCGGTCATACTGGGACTCTAGATCCTATGGCGACCGGCTTATTGCCTGTATGCTTAGGGGAGGCGACTAAGTTTAGTCACTACCAGCTTGATGCTGATAAGGCGTATCAGGCCACTATTAAGCTTGGCATACAAACCGATACTGGAGATGCAGAAGGGCAGAGCATTGCTACCGCGGCTGTACCTAAGCTAACTGCGGCTGAGCTAGAGGCTGTGGCGCAGCAGTTTATGGGAGATATTAAACAAATACCGCCCATGTATTCTGCGCTAAAAAAAGACGGAAAAAAACTGTATGAGTATGCCCGCGCCGGTATTGAGATTGATCGTCCGGCACGGCCTATCACTATTCAAGCAATAAGCTTAACCTTGGGCGCGCAGTCTGATGAGCTGATTTTAAATGTCACTTGCTCAAAAGGCACCTATGTTCGAGTGCTGGGAGAAGACATTGCCGCAGCGTTAGGCACGCTTGGGCATTTAACTGCTCTGCGCCGTACTCAAGTGGGACATTTTGATATTGCCGAAGCAGTAAGTCTTGAGGCGCTTGAGGATCTATCTCACGAGCAGCGCTTGGCTTATTTATTGGGTATTGATGCCTGTATCAATGGCATACCGACCCTTGAGGTGTCTGACAGTCAGTGTGCTCGCCTGCATATGGGGCAACGTCTTAATATCAAGCCTCAGCTTGATGAGGACATCACTGATTATATACAGGCCATGTTAAGTCAACGGCACAGTGATGCAGATGATAGTGGTAAGGACGAGGCATTAGATTCAGTAGATATCAAGCTTGTGAACCCTAAAGGCGAGTTTTTAGGCTTGGGGGCAGTAGAGCTAAACGGCCGCTTACAGCCCAAAAAAATGATTCAACGTTAATGATTGGTTAATGGTAGTGAATACTAGGTAAACTATTAATTACTTTAAAACTATCAGTAAGTTTTGCAAAATACGGCTCATACCCACTGGTATGGGCTTTTTTTGTGCTTAAGATAGATGCTTTTTATCATAATTCACCCTTTAAACAGTTTACTGAGTTTAAACACAGCTCACAATACAATACATTTCCTTGCAACTGGTATCTTTTCGCCTTGATATTTAGCCTGTACTCTTAATATCAAGACTGACAAGGAGCGCGCCGGTCTTATAAAAAACAATAAAAAAATAAGTTCAAAAAATGAATGCACACGGATGTATCTTAGAATAAGACATTCAATAAAAACTAAAAAAACAAAACAAAACAAAAAAAGAAAGAAAAGAAGAAAGAAAAGAAGAAAGAAAAGAAGAAAGTCACAACAAAAAAACTAACCAAATAAAGCTAGGCGATAAAACATAATTAACACTATGAATAACAACTATAAAAGCATATCCCAGCTGACAATAATAACGATATAAATACTTATTTTTATAATGACTTATAGAACATCAATAGCAAAACAAGAAAAAAAGTAAAAGACGAACAACAAAAAAAGAAAAACAAAAGAAGAACAGCAGATAAGAGCGGGGATAATAAAAGTATAAAACTACCTGCGACTAAAATTACCTGTGACTAAATGACCAATTATCAACGGATAGATTGCAACCTATAAATTAACCAATAAAGATAATTGACTAACAAATAACGGAGATCTAAATCATGAGTAAGCGTATCGCTTTTTTATTAAACTCTCATTTTGAGCAAGCCGAATATGCTGACGTAGATCGCTTGGTAATCACCCCGAAAAACAATAACACGTAAAAGTAGAAACTAACTGCTAAAATACCAGCAGGAGATTTCGACATGAAAAAATCAAGATTTACCGACACTCAGATTGTTAATATACTCAAACAAGC
>NZ_CAJHBH010000051.1:0-21877 GCF_904846585.1 Psychrobacter sp. H7-1 | reverse complement strand
AATCATATAATCAGACTAGGATTCAAAAGGGTTTAGGCTATAAATCGCCAAGACAGGTGTGGTTTGATTATTATCGTCAGGCTGCGTAATCAAAATCTCCCAAGTTTATATATACGGGATTGACGGCAGGGGTCAATAAACTTCAGATAGGCTAAAAGTAAGAACGGTATTTATTACTATTGATAGAGTTCTCCACTTTATTTATCAGAAAACCATGCTCCTGTACGTGCACAGAATATAAAAATCAGGGGCATAGTACTGTTCTGTGCAAATTTGGAGGTTGTTAACTTAGTGCTTCAGATTGAAGCATATTGTGAAGAGGGATAAATACTTACTTAGTAGTGAGGGAGGTTTCTGATGACTTAAAACAAAAAGTATTACAGCTTAGTTGGCAATGATATTCGTAACTCTAAGGTAGATCTAAACCAGACTTGCAGACAGCCCAGGTAAGAATATTGTTAGATCATACATGCACTATTAGAAATGATATGAAGTAATAGATACCCAAAAGAGTTATGGCTTTTGATCTCAGCTAGTAGTCAATAGGTAGTGATATCTTTATATACCTAACGTTTCGCAAGAACATTCGTACCAAAGAGCCAGTTGGTTAAGATGCTAACAATTGAATGATGGTGAATTTGGCTGTTATGTGATTATTAGGAATGAGAGACTACTCAAAAGGCTAGCTGTGCATTGTGAAGGTAATAATTATATTAACCATAGTCAGAACAAATTCACTAAAGAGACTAATTTGAATGAACAGTAAAAGTGACTGTATCTACAACACATTTATAAAAGGTTTATGAAATAGATGCAAAGAGGTTGTTAGCGACTTGATCTAATGTACTAAGCTCGATTAGGACTCCGCGTATTAAGCTTTCAGGACATGTCAGTTAGTAATTACGTTAAGAATAATTCCAGCATTTATTTGATGGGCTCTACATATTCTGGTCAAGCAGTTATTAACCAAACTTACCAACAATTTACTATCTAATCATGACTCCATGAACTTATTGTACGGTAGCCTTAGTTTAACATAATATACATTATGCGAAAACAAACCAATCGCTTTTATAAGATTCAAGATGGCTGTCATGACTCACTTTTGGAACAAATTATTGTTATGCAGAAATTGTTATGCAGAATCTATCTCTTAATATGATTCTAAATAATGCTAACATGTTGCGGCTATTTTTTATTTCGCTTTGAGATTTTTAATCATAAGTTTGCCAACGTTATGCACAATAATAATTTTAATATATTTAATCAGCACTTCGATAACTTTGACCAGCGCCATCTGTGGCATCCATACGCAAGTCTGCCGCCATCATATCCTAATGTGGTCATAGATAAAGCTGACGGCGTTTATCTGTATACCAAATCTGGTGAGCAGCTTATCGATGGAATGTCATCTTGGTGGGCAGCCACGCACGGATACAATCATCCGAAATTAAACGCAGCGCTTACAGCTCAGTTGTCTAATATGGCCCACATTATGTTTGGCGGCTTAACCCATCAGCCGGCCATTGATTTGGGCAAAAAATTGCTTTCCATTACGCCTCACGGCCTAGATGCCATTTTTTATGCTGACAGCGGCAGCATTGCTGTCGAAGTTGCCTTAAAGATGGCGCTACAATATCAATTGTCTCAGAATAAGCCTGAGCGCAATCAGATAGCAACCACTCGATCCGGCTATTATGGCGATACCTGGCATGCCATGAGCATCTGTGACCCTATAAATGGGATGCACAGTATCTATGGGAAACAGCTGCCGATACAGCTGTTCACGGACAAGCCAGAAGCCGGTTACGACACTGCATTAACACCCTGTATAAAAGAAAGCTTGTGTACATTTTTTGAACAAAATCAGCATAAAATGGCCGCTTTTATCATTGAGCCTGTGGTACAAGGTGCCGGTGGTATGCGGGTTTACAGCCCTGAATATCTCCAAATTTTGCGTAAACTGTGTGATGAGTATCAGGTGTTATTAATTGCCGATGAGATAGCAACAGGCTTTGGCCGTACTGGCAAGATGTTCGCCTGCCAGCATGCCAATATATCACCTGATATTATGACTGTGGGCAAAGCATTAACTGGCGGTTATATGACCTTTGCGGCGACCTTATGCCAACGTTTTGTAGCAGACAGTATTGCCAATAGTGAGTATTCGGCGTTAATGCACGGGCCGACTTTCATGGGTAATCCCCTCGCCTGCTCTGTATCATTGGCTTCTTTAGAGCTGATTATTGAAGGTGATTATGCCAAACGTTCCCGCCACATTGAGCAGCTGTTACGGCAATATCTAAAACCGTTGGCCACCAATCATGAGGTCGCTGATGTACGCATATTAGGTGCGATTGGCGTCATAGAGCTGTATGACACCGTTGATATGCCGCGGTTTCAAGCACTGCTTATCAAGCACAAAGTCTGGATTAGACCCTTTGGTAAGCTTGTGTATATTATGCCGCCGATAATTATGACCGATGAAGAATTGGCTCTATTATGTGAGCGGCTAACCCAAGTCTTGGCGGAGTATTGGTCATGAGTGTATTTTTTATCAGCGGAATCGATACCGATATTGGTAAGACCTATGCGACAGGCGCTTTAGCGCAAGCACTATTGCAGCAAATGACGCCTAATCACCGCCTAAAGTCGGTTATCACCCAAAAGTTGGTACAAACTGGCTGCCTAGGCATTAGCGAGGATATTATTAGCCATCGAAAAATGATGGACATACCGCTACAACCGGCAGATCATGACGGCTTAACCTGCCCTTATGTATTTACAAAGCCTGCCTCACCGCATCTAGCGGCCTACCTAGAAGATACTTTTATTGACCCCGCTGTGATTACCAAAGCCACTCAGGCGTTAGCGACAAGCTATGATATCGTATTACTAGAAGGTGCTGGCGGACTGATGGTGCCGCTGAGTCAGTCCTTGCTTACCCTAGATTATGTGGCAGCTATGGGCTACCCCGTTATTTTGGTGACCTCAGGACGTCTTGGCAGCATCAGCCATACGTTATTAAGTATTGAAGCATTGTCTCAGCGCCAGATACCGCTACATGCAGTGATCTATAATCAGTGGCAGCCTAATACGTATCTTGCGTCAGCGTATACGCCTGACAATGCTATTAAACAAAATACCCAGACTTATTTACAGCGCTATTTAGAACGCCACCATCCACAGACTTATTGGGTAAACCTACCCCACATAACAGACACAGATTCGGTAGATACTTCCCAAAACACATCGCAGTCGATGGCTAACTATGCTAGCGAACTACTCGATGCGCTACCGACTGTTTGATAATGATCATAAAAATTAGATAACACATTTAAAATATGGTTAACCCAGACATCAAGGATAAAACGCTATGACTCAGCTGCTAAAACCCAATAGACATGCTAAGCGTGTCAAGATTAGCGCTAATCTAGGGATGATATTGACCAGCTGCTTACTTGCCAGCGCCTGTACAGTAGCCTCTGTCCCTGCCGGTAGCTCAGAGCATGAGGCAAATCACTCTGATGTTGGCAATAACGATGCAGTCGCACAAAACAAAGAGACACAGGTCTTGCAGCAGGCCAAGCAGATTAAAGATGACTTAGCTGCGGGTAACTATGAGGCGCTAACCCCTTATATCCATCCTGTTAAAGGTGTGCGCTTTAGTATGTATGCTTATATACATAAAGATGCTGACAAGGTGTTTCGCCGTGAGCAATTCACCACTTACTTACAGCAGTCTCGGGTAAAATTTACTTGGGGCGCCAAAGACGGTACAGGCGACTTATACATCACCACCCTACCTAGCTTTTTAGATCACTGGGTGGCCGCACAACAATATGACTTTAAAGACGCCACATTTAATCAGTTTCAAGGCTCAGGCAATAGCTTGAATAACCTTAAAGAGGTGTATCCCAATGCCGACTTTGTTGAATTTTATCACTCCGGAAAAAACCCTGAGTATCAAGGGATGGACTGGCGTGCTATGCGCCTAGTGTTTGAAGAGTACCAAGGTAAATCCTATCTGGTCGCCATCGTTAACGATCAGTGGACGGTTTAACAAGTATTAAACGGTCTAACAAGTATTAAGAAGTATCATGACCTTGAACTGTGATACCGCACCAAAAAAAGAGAACCCTATGCCATTAGATATACACATAATAGATGCTTTTACAGACACGGTTTTTAAAGGCAATTCAGCAGCAGTTATAATCCTCAACCAGTGGTTAGAAGACTCGGTCATGCAGTCTATAGCCAGTCAGAACAACCTATCAGAAACGGCTTTTTTGGTAAAAAATGAGACCGATTTAGAAGATAAGGCGACGCTTGATTACCATATTCGCTGGTTCTCGCCGCTTAAAGAGATGGACTTTTGTGGTCATGCGACCTTAGCGTCTGCATTTTTATTGTTTGAACAGCATAGTACCGCCACAAGCATTCATTTTTATGCCAAAGCCCTGGGAAGCTTAATCATTCAAAAGACGCCTGAGGGCAAAATTCGTATGAATTTTCCAAATACCTTGCCGTCGCTGATTTACTCTGCCACTCATGAGCTTGCAGCAGATGTAGATCCCGTCATAAATACAGTGTTAGCGCACTTGCCTAACGCGCCTTATAAAATCTATAAAAACCAGCAGGCTTATTTTATTATGTTTGATAATGAAGCGGCGGTTTTAGGGTTTGAACCAGACACCATGTTGATGACACAATTGGCGCCGCTAGGTCTGGTCTTAACTGCCCAAGCGCAATCAAATAAATACAGCAAGTATGATTTTATTTCGCGGTACTTCTCTCAGGCTTTAGGCGGTGCTGAGGACCCGGTAACCGGATCTGTACATACGGCACTGGCACCATTATGGGGCAAACAACTTAGTAAAGATCAGCTGCTCGCCTACCAAGCATCAAGCCGTGGCGGCGAACTGCAATGCGAGCTACAAGGCGATAGAGTGCTGATATCAGGGCATGCTGTACGTTACTTAAGTGGAGTCATTGAGATTTAACAATAAAATAAAGCGAGGTTAAAGCCTTATGGTCAGCTTTACGGTGTGGGCTATTTAACCTACGATACCATGTTAAAGATGAGTTTTTAAGTAAGCTGTTCGGATATAATAACCAAGTACTAAAATATATAACAGAAGCAAAAATCATGAGCGTATTTTTTATTACTGGCGCCGGTCCTCATATTGGCAAAACTTATGCAACCGGCTATCTTGGCAAACAGCTTATGGAACAAGGCGTCAATGTCATCACTCAAAAACTGGTACAAACTGGCTGTGATCGCGACATCGCTACTGACATCATGATTCATCGAAAAATAATGCAAATGCCGTTGCAAATGGTTGATAAAGCATCTGAAAGCTGCCCTTTTGTATTCCCCTTCTCTGCGTCACCGTCTCTGGCCTCACAGTTACAAAATGTCAGTATTCATCCCAGACGACTTGCCGTCGCAACCAAACAACTACAGCTGAAGCACGAATTAGTCTTATTAGAAATTGAGGGCGGCATTATGTCGCCTTTAAATGAATCTATACTGACCATAGATTATATGGCCTCACAGGGCTATCCGGTAATAGTCATCACCTCTGGGCAAGCACAAAGTATTGATTACACCTTGTTGGTGCTTGAGACCTTAGCACGACGTGGTTTGTCGCTACATGCTCTGGTTTATAATCAATGGCACGATGTGGATGTTGAGTTCACCGAGCAGACACTACTTGATGAAAATCAATATCAGCAAGCCTTTGATGAGAATGATACGGGCACCAAGATTGCAAAACACACACGCAGCGTTTTGTGGCATTATTTAACCCAGCATCACCCTGATGCATACTGGGTAGAGATGCCTCAAGTATGCGATTATGGACTTGACCCTATTTACAAACAATGGGGTGAGTTTGAGATAACCTCACAGTCTGATTTGAATGTCACGGTAAACACCCATGCGCTGGTGCAAGCAGGCTCAAGCGTCAGTATAGAAAGCTACGCGAAGGCGATTGCTGATACACTGCTGTATAATGGCCGTGCTTACCGAGAATAGCTATTTATCAATTTATCGATTTATCAAGGATATCGACTTGATAAAACACAACAACCAAAACAGCCCGTCACTAATTAGTGTTATATAGCCACTAAAACATGCCCAAAATGAGCGTTGATTACAACGGCTGTTGCCGAAAAAATGCAACCATTAACTGATAAATATCCGGATAAGCTGCCATCAGATCATTGGGTCTTTCAAAAAACACCTCGCTTAATACCGCAAAAAACTCAGCTGGATTGGTCGCCCCATAATCATCAATGCCAGGCTTAGGGCTGTATTGAAAATCAGCAAACCCCTGCTCCATAACCTTGGTCCATTCAGTAGCATCCATATCTGACTGTATCGGCGGAAAGCCATTAGCCCGACCATTTAGCATATCAAGCTTATGCACAAATTCATGAATAACCACATTGTGCCCATCACGCCGGCCCGCACCCTTAACATCTTCCCATGATAAAATCACCGGACCACGTAGCCATGCCTCACCGCTGCGATGCTGATGTCCTTCATGTACAATCCCCATCTCATCGGTCGTGGTGCTCTTAGTACGATAACTACTCGGATAGACGATAACCGATGACCAGCCTTTATACCACTCAAGCCCTAGATTTAATATAGGCAGGCAGGCTTGTAGTGCAATAGACTGGCGCACAAAGTCCGTTACCTCAAAGCCATTTGCCCCTTGAATATGCTTTTCATGCAAAAACAAAGTGGCCAAATCAAACAGTTTTAATCGCTGAGCCTCAGATAGGTTATCTAAGACAGCAATCTTGCCCGCCACTTGGCGCCAATCATCCTCACTAAAGCGACTATCCTCTAATATACGCTGTTCTCGCCAGTCTTTTATCAGGTTGAACATGAATAACCTCCTATGGCAGGGCGGACACCAATTGCCCTAGATATATCCTATCTTACTGTCTTATTGTCCTACTATCGCTCTACCCCACAACCAAACGCATAAGCTGTGTACTAACATAACCGCCAATAGTGCCCACCGCATAGCCCAATATTCCCAAGAAGCCCCCCACAGGCGCAAGTGATGGATGAAAGGCCGTGGCCACAATGGGGGCTGAAGAGGCGCCGCCAGTGTTGGCATTCGAGCCCACGGCTAAGAAGAAGAAAGGCGCCCGGATAAGCCTTGCCACGATAAAGACAATCACCACATGGATACACATCCATAATAGACCAATAAGTAGCAGGCGCCACTGAGAGACGAGGCCATTTAGGTTGATTTGCATGCCAATGGCAGCAATCAGAATAAAGATAAACACTGTGCCCATTTTTGAGGCGCCAATATGGTCTAAGCGGCGCACCTTCGTAAAGGAGAAACCCACACCAATTAAGGTAATGATAACCACCATCCAAAAGAACGAGCTGGCAAAGCTGTATTGCACCGCCCAAGTATACGGCGAGAAGAAGCCAGCGATCTGTGCGCCCAAGAAGTGCGCCAAACCCACCATAGCAAAGCACAGACCAAACATTACCATCAAGTCATTTAAGCTGCCGGGGCGCGCGTTATCACGCTCATAGCTCTCAACCGCTGCCACCACTTTCTCAATACTGCCGGTATCTGCACGCAAAAACTTATCAATTTTCTCGCTGTGTTTGGCCATCACCAAGATAGCCAATAGCCATAAAGAGGCATTGGTGGTATCAACCAATATCATCATGCCAAACAAGTCATCACTGACCCCAAACAGCTCCTTCATGGCCGCTTGATTGGCCGCACCACCAATCCAACTGCCGGCCACTGCCGAAAACCCCCGCCATAAAGTGTCATCCATAAACATCTCAGGAGAGATCCATTTGGCAATGCCTAAGCTTATCGGCCCACTGATGATAATGGCAAAGCTTGCTGCAAAGAACATGGCAATGGCTTTCCAGCCCAATCCCAAAATCTTAGGCACATCCATCGACAGTGTCATCAGCAGTAAGCTGGCAGGCAATAAATAAGTGGCGGTAAAGTTATATATCTGCGAGCCAATACCTTCTGCAAACACCCCTAAGCTATTTAAAGTAGCAGGAATAAAGCAGCACAGTACGATGCCGGGTAATACCGCATAAAACCTGCGCCAGAATTTGCCCGGTAGGCCTTGGGTATAAAAAACCAAGCCAATAATGGCCATGATGATGCCAAAAGCTAATGGCAAGCTTTCAATGGCCGTGACTGAGGCAAGTAGATGAGATAAATCAGGCATTGGCTAACTCCGGTCAGGATAGCAAAATAAAATGGACTGCTAAAAAGCAACGTTTATTGCAAAAAAACACGTCAGTATAAAGAAGCCCTATTTTTGCTGCAACACAATCGTAATAAAGCTTAATATGGCCTGCCAGCACAATACCGCCTGCCGCTATAAGCATAATAAAGCCCGCCGTCAACCTAAACGAATGGCGCACAGGTTATCAAAGGCAAACACAAAGCAATGAATGAGTCAGATAATTAGCGTAAAATGACGGACAAATTTGCTAAATGAAAGCATCTTGGGAATAATACGCACCCTTGCTGCTTAATAGTAGCCTATCTTAGATATCAGCATACCCGCTTATAAAGAATTAAGGAAAGTATAATGAAAATAGCCGTCAGCGATGGCATCGAATACGCGCTCAATTGTAACTACCGTTTGACGGAAGTTGAAGCCACTGATTTTACCAATATTGCCGTCATTGTGGTGACTATGGAAGATCTGCCCAAGGCACATGCTGAAATTGAAGATTTGGGCTTTAGTATTCCTATCTTTGTGGCCATCAAATATGGCGATAGCGTTCCTGATGAATGGCTGCCTCACGTATACGGCGTGCTAGAGCTGGCTGATGATCAAAAATACTATAACGGCCAGTTGGTCAATGCCGCAGCGGCGCACTATATAGACACCCTAGATCCTCCGTTTTTTCAAGCGTTACGTGAATATACCGATTATGGTAATGCCGCCTTTGATTGCCCAGGTCATCAAGGTGGTCAGTTTTTTCGCCGCCATCCCTCAGGTCGCCGCTTCTTTTTATACTTCGGTGAGACCCTATTTCGTGCTGACTCCTGTAATGCGGATGTGGGCTTAGGCGATTTATTGATTCATGAAGGCCCTGCTTTTCAAGCGCAGGCCCATGCCGCCAAAGTGTTTAACGCCGACAAAACCTATTTTGTATTAAACGGTACGTCTTCTTCGAACAAAATCGCCATTGGTGCCCTTGTGGCGCATGATGATCTGGTACTCTTTGATCGCAATAACCACAAGTCTGTGTATCAAAGTGCACTGTCTATGAGTGGCGGTACGGCGGTATACCTTGAGACTGACCGTAATGCCTACGGCCTTATAGGAGGCATTGCCTCACACTGCTTTGATGAGGCGGAGATTCGTGAGCGCATTCGTGAGGTATCTCCAGAACGTGCTGATGCAAAGCGCCCTTTTCGTCTGGCCGTGATCCAGCTGGGTACCTATGACGGTACCATTTATAATGCTCGCCAAGTGGTGGATAAGATTGGTCATTTATGTGACTACATCTTGTTCGATAGCGCTTGGGTTGGCTATGAGCAGTTCATCCCTATGATGCAAGATTGCTCACCGCTATTATTAGAGCTGACACCTGATGACCCGGGTATTATTGTGACTCAGTCAGTGCACAAGCAGCAAGCCGGCTTCTCACAAGCCTCCCAAATCCACAAAAAAGACAATCACATCAGTGGGCAGGCGCGTTATGTCAACCACAAGCGTTTTAACAATGCGTTTATGATGCATGTGTCGACCAGCCCTTTTTATCCGCTGTTTGCCTCTTTGGATGTTAACGCTAAGATGCACGAGGGCAAAGCGGGTCAGCGTATGTGGCATGAGTGTGTCATTGGGGGGATTGAAGCGCGCAAAATGCTGCTCGATACCTGCACTTTAATTAAGCCATTTGTGCCGCCAACCATTGATGGCAAGCTGTGGCAAGATTACGATACTGAGCAAATTGCCAATGACATTCGCTTCTTTGAATTTAAAGAAGGTGAGCGCTGGCATGACTTCGAGCAATATGCCGACAAGCAGTACTTTATTGACCCTTGTAAGCTGCTATTGACCACCCCTGGCATCAATATGGATACAGGTGAATATGAAGCAACTGGTGTGCCCGCCCCGCTGCTGGCGCATTATCTGCGTGAAAGCTCGGTCATTCCAGAAAAAGCGGATTTAAACTCCATTCTTTTTTTGCTAACCCCTGCCGAGACGCTGGCCAAGTTCCAGCATTTGGTGGCGCGTATTGTACGCTTTGAGGCGCACATTAAGTCTAACAGTCCGGTGAGCGAGGTGCTGCCCTCTCTGGCCAAAGCTTACCCACAATATCGAAGCTTAGGTATCAATGAGCTGTGTCAGCGTCTGCATGATTTTTATGCCAAGCACAAGCTGAACCAGTTACAGCAGCAAATGTTTAAGCGTGAGCACCGTCCTAAGTTTGCGATGCGTGCTTTTGATGCGCACAATGCCTTTATTCGCAATGACATTGAGCTGGTGCCTTTGGCGCATATTGAAGGCCGTATTGCGATGGAAGGTGCCCTGCCTTATCCGCCTGGCGTCTATTGTATCGTGCCTGGTGAAGTTTGGGGCGGCGCAGTGCTGGATTATTTCTTAGCATTAGAAGAAGGGGTTAATTCCTTGCCAGGCTTTGAGCCGGAGGTTCAAGGCGTGTACTGGGAGTATAATGAAGAAGGCCGCAAGCAGGCATGGGCTTATGTGCTAAAAGATGACTCTATCCCTGCCGAGCCACTACCTTACAAAGCGTCTAGCGAGATTGAGCCTTATCACGACTCAGCCTCTTTTGAAGACAAACAAGAGGCGTTGACGCCTTTTGGTCATATTTAGTCTAAATGCGTTGTCTTAAAATGTGTTGTTTTAAATAGCATCAATTGACCTTTGGCTTGTGGCATTAGGCGATACCTGTTATAAATTCACTAACAAAGGTCATATTTTATCTTTTTCGTCACTGAGACTTATCCATGAATCGTTCCAAAGTTTTGCAGTATGTTAGCTACTCCGCCCTACTTTTAGCCCTAAGTGGCTGTGCTTCTACCCCAGACACAGCCGCTAAACGTCCGGTGACCAGCACACCGAGCTCAAGCAAACCTGTGGTAAAAAATGATGCCCCCATCCCTTTTACTGCTAATGAGATCAAAGACATCAGCGCCGCGTTTCATCCCGGCAGCTGTGACTTGAGCAAGCTTAAGCAGCAAAGTGAAAAATATGACCTAGACGATACCTGGGTGAATTTGTATGAGCGCACACCGCAGCCTTTATCCGCTTTAGATGATCAGACCAGCTGTTTTTTGGCGCAAAGCAATGAGCTGTACGCGTATAGCGACGATTTTTATGATGAATCTCCAGAGAGCTTAAATCAAAGCTGGTTTAAAGGAAACATCCCCAATGATGCCAAAATAACCACCATGCGCTACCTAACCCCAAAAGCGCTGTTGGCTCAGTGTGACCCAGATTTGGGCCGCCCTGTGATTATTGATTATGAAAAAGATGCCAAAGGTCATATCAGCCGCACCATCTTAATCAATGAAGATTTTGATCCCAGTTGCCTAAACAAATAAGGCTAAGCGTTAATAAGACTCAACGTAAAGTTACTGCGGTAGACTGCGTTAGTTCACCACAAAAAAAGCAGCCTGTGTCAGGCTGCTTTTTTTGTGCCATAAAATTGAGGGTTTACATTAATGTACTACTGTACTAGAATACTGAAACATAGTTTTAACGGACAGTATTATGACCACCCCAAACCCCGCTTATAAAAGCCTACTTGGCCATTTGGCACATCTGACCTGCGACAAAGAGATTGATGCAGTATTGTCAGCGCTTTTAACTGATAAAGAGCAGCAAGATATTGCCAATCGTGTGCGTATCTTTGATTTGTTACAGCAAGGGGTGACCCAGCGCGTTATCTCTCAGCAACTGGGCGTGGGGATTGCCACAGTATCGCGCGGTGCCAGAGCGCTACAGCAACAAGATGCGACAGCCATTGATAAGCTTTTGGCCACTCATCGTCAGCAAGAGGCGGCCAATAGTAAGATAGAATAAATCTATCTTATTGTCTTTATACCAAATTGTCTTCATATCAAGTTATCTTAACACACATGACCTTTTATCCTCATTTTTACTGCATATTTACTGATTACACCCTTGTCTTTTTTGGAATTTATTTATGAGTACAGCCACCGTAAAGCAGCCTGATCCCATTGCCATACCCAGTAAGCCGGTTCGTATTAAACTGACCCAGGACATTGATTTTTTTGAGTTATTTAAGCGCATTGAAGCGCAGTTTGATACCTGCTATCTGCTTGAGTCATTGGGCGCAGAAGGTCATATGTCTCGTCATCATGCCATTGGCTTCTCGCCGGCCATGACAATCGCCGCACCCGATCGCCAAACCTTACGCATTACTGACAATCACAGCGGTGAGGTAACCGACTATCCCACCGACAATCCTTACCAGCTGCTGCGCAGCATCACCCCTCAGCATGTGATTGCTCGTGATCAAACCGGTGGACTGGTGGGGTATCTTGGGTATGACAGCGTCAATTTTTTTGAGCCTAGCCTCAATGCCAAAGCCAGCGAGCATTTCGAAGCCTTCAAATTTGGCGTCTACCTAGATGGCCTAACCCTCGATAAAATGACCGGTGAGATCTTCTATTTTTATTACCCCACTCATCAGCAGCAAAACCGCATCGATACCGTAAAACAGCTTCTAAGCTCACCTGTACCCAGCTATAGCACACCTACCGTTGAATTCTTAGGCGATGGCATGAGTCGTGAGCAGCATGCCCAAGCGGTAATGCAGGTCAAAGAGGACATCATCTCAGGGCGTATTTTTCAGTGTGAAGTCGGCTTTAAGTCCAAATATAAGATTAGCGGTGATCACGTCCCTATTTATGAAAAGCTGCGTGAGGTAAACCCCTCACCGCACATGTACTTTATGAAATTCGGTACCCAGCGCATTATTGGTGCCTCACCTGAGCTGTTGTTCCGCCTGCGTCAAGGTGAGATGGAGACTTATCCGCTGGCAGGTACAGCCAGACGCGGCAAAGATGAGGTTGAAGACCGTCAATTGGCACGCGCCTTGCTAAACGATGCCAAAGAGATTGCTGAGCACAATATGCTCGTTGACTTGCACCGTAATGATATTGGCCGAGTCGCCCGCTTTGGTACGGTCAAAGTACGCAGCCTAATGGACATTAAGCGCTACTCTCACGTGCAGCACATCTCATCAGAGATTGTCGGCGTATTGCACCCTGATGAGGACATGTTCAGCGCACTTGCCAGCAACTTCCCAGCCGGCACCTTATCTGGCGCCCCAAAAATTGAAGCCATTAAGATTATTAATGAGCTAGAGCCCGATGGCCGCGGTGCTTATGGCGGAGCGCTGGGTTCATTTAACTTCAATGGCGACTGTATTTTTGCCATTCCCATTCGCAGTCTGTTTATCAATGGTGAGTCCGCTTATGCACAAACTTGTGGCGGCAATGTCTATGATTCAAACCCACAAGATGAGTATCTAGAGATTCAGCGCAAATTATCGGCGATGAAGGTGGTGCTAGACAGTTTTATTCATAGCTAAAGCTATCTTTGGCATAGATCTGTCTTTAGCATAGGCAGACGCCCTATCGAGCCTATACTTATATCAAAAAAATAGCTAAAAACTATCCTCAAGGATTACCGATGAATGTATTAATCATAGACAACTACGACTCATTTACTTTTAATTTGTATCAATATGTGGGCGAGATACTACACACGCAGCCAGACCAAGCGGTGGCTCCTCAAGTGACTGTTAAGCGCAATAATGAGATCAGCTTAGCCGACATTAAGGCGGCCAATTATGACCGCATCATCATCTCTCCTGGTCCTGGCTCACCGGATGATCCGGCATACTTTGGGGTATGTTCTGAGGTCATCCGCGAGCTTGGGCCGACGATACCGCTATTGGGAGTGTGTTTAGGGATGCAAGGCATCGCACACGTGTTCGGCGGTGATGTGGTGCGCGCCGGCGTGCCGATGCATGGTAAGACCTCACCCATTCGCCATGATGAGCAAGGGGTGTATCAAGGGCTGCCACAAGACATTGAGATTATGCGTTATCACTCATTGATGGTCAAAGCAGATACCTTGCCTGAGTGCTTAACGGTCACCTCTGTGGTATCCAATGAAGCCTATGCCGGTCAAGACTTAATGAGCCATGTCAAAAATGGTGAGGAGATTATGGGCATTCGCCACAAAACATATCCCATCCAAGGGGTGCAGTTTCATCCTGAGTCGTTTGCCACTGAGGGCGCCAAGCGCTTGCTGTCAAACTTTTTGTTGCAGGTATAACCCACTTTTTATCACCTTATCACCGCTCATCAATCGGTCATAAAAGAGCCCAGCTGCATGCAGCTGGGCTCCTTTATTATTGGGCATGTAATCATTAAATTAAGACGCAATACGCTGTAAAAAGGCACGCGTCCGCGGATGCTGGGAGTGTTCGAACAATTGCTCTGGTGGACCGACTTCGACCACATAACCATCTTCCATTAGCATCACCACATCGGCCACATGACGCGCAAAGTTAATCTCGTGCGTGACCACCACCATGGTCCAGCCCTCAGAGGCCAGTTGCTGCATGGTTTTTAGTACCTCTTGTACCAGCTCTGGGTCAAGTGCTGAGGTGGGCTCATCGAACAATAACAAATCAGGCTCAATGGCCAGCGCCCGAGCAATACCTACCCGCTGCTGTTGACCCCCTGATAGCTGAAATGGGTATAAATCCACCTTGTCTGATAGCCCCACTTTTTCAAGCAGCTGTAAGGCTTTGGCTCGAGTTTCTGCCTTATTTTTGCCTTGCGCCACCACAGGGCCAAGCATCAGGTTTTCTATGGCCGTCTTATGCGGAAATAAATTATAAGACTGAAACACCATGCCGGACTTTTGTTGTAACTTGCGCATCACAGCCTTTGAGGGCTTAGCGCCAAAGTCGACCTTTAAGCTGCCATCATCAAACTCAATAACCCCCTGCTCAGGCACTTCAAGAGCATTGAGACAACGTAAAAAAGTAGTTTTACCTGAGCCCGACGGCCCCAGTATCACCACCACGCTGCCCTTTTTGATATCCAAATCAATGCCCTTGAGCACCTCATTGTCGCCAAAGGCTTTTTGAATATTAGTTATTTTTATCATAGCGGTTTCCTAATGAGTGCTGCTGGCCTTATCCTGACCAAACTATTTGGCCACGTAGCGATCCAAACGGGTCTCGAGTCGACCTTGCACGGCGCTCAAAGCCAGACAGATGACCCAATATATTAAAGCCGCCTCAGTATAGACCAGCATAAATTCATAGTTTCGCGCAGTAATAATTTGAGCCTGCTTAAACATCTCAGTGACTAAGATAAGTGAGGCAAGAGAGGTGTCTTTTACAAGGCTAATAAAGGTGTTCGACAAGGGTGGTACAGACACTCGCAGTGCTTGCGGCAAGATGACATGGCGAAAGCTTTGCAAATAAGTCAGACCCACGGTAGCGCCCGCTTCCCACTGCCCCTTAGGAATAGATAAGATAGAGGCACGTACAGTCTCTGATGCATAAGCACCAATATTGAGCGAGAAGGCAATAATTGCTGCCGGGAAAGGCTCAAGCATGACCCCCACGCTTGGCAGACCATAAAATATAATAAAAAGCTGCACCAGCATTGGCGTACCACGTATGGCCGACACATAAATACGTGCCAGCCTATACGCAATCTTATGCCAAAGTGCCTGACGTGGCACCACTCGAATCAGCGCCACCACCAAGGCGATGGCCATACCAATAATAAATGAGGCAATGGCCAACGGAATGGAATAGTAAATGGCGCCTTTTAGCATCGGCCAAAACGACTGGATAACGATATCAGCCCGCGCTGGTGACATAAATGGCAGCATGGCGAGCAGACTTTGTAGTGCGTTTAGCAGCGAAGAGATCATTTTTTGCTGATATCCTCACCGAAAAACTGCTCGCTTAATCGGGTTAATGTGCCATCTTTATGTAGCTCATCCATCGCTTCGTTGATTTTTGCCAGTGCCGCATCATCTCCTTTTAGCATCACCAAGCCTGAGCCGGTCATTTCCTCAGCAGGGGCTTTTAGCTTGATTTCAAGTGAGCTGTCTGGGAATTTTTTTAGATAATCAAGCACGGCTAGATTGTCATTTAAAGTAAAATCAGCACGGCCTTGTTTGACCAACTCCACCGCTTGGGCCATACCATCTACAGGCACCACTTCGGCTTCATATTTTTTGGCCAACTCGCCATAGTTGCTGCTTAGTGACTGCGCTGATTTTAAGCCTTTTAAAGACTCCCAAGAGTTAAAGCGGCTGTCTGATTTTGGGGCAAGTACCACAGCGCCTGACCAGCTATAAGCTTCTGCTTTGTCATACTTGGCTTGACGCTCAGGGGTGGTAAGACTCACTTGGTTGGCCACCATATCAAAGCGTTTGGCATCTAGGCCGGCAAGCATCGCATCCCACTGGGTCTCTTTAAACTCAACTTTTACACCAAGCTTATCTGCCACAGCACGGGTGACTTCCACATCATAGCCGGTCAGTTTGTTTTGCTCATCATGATAGGTATATGGAGGGTATGTGCCCTCAGTCCCTACGTTGATGGTGCCACCACTGTTGATGCGGCTTAATAAGTCAGAGTCTGTGCCTGTAGATTGTGTCGCCTCTGCCTCTTTGGTGCTATCGGTTGAGGGGGTTTGGTTACAAGCGGCCAATAAGATGGCGCCGGTTGCCATTACGGTTAGATTTCTTAATCCACGATAAGACATAGCAATTCCTTGAATAAATAAAATAAAAAAACATCAGTAAAAAATATAATCTGGATTGAACCCGTTGCAAGATATCCAAACCAAGCAAGGTATTCCATCCAAAATAAGTGACCACTTTAACCATCTTGCAGGAGTAGCCCTTGATGGGTACAGCTATAAATTATTCAATGATAACCCTAATTCCGATTTTGCATTTATATATTACTTTTTATGCTAGCGCTTTTTATGATAGACGATGCATATAAATCAGATGCATACAGAGCAAAGCAAAGGGCACTGACCTGCCATTCTAACAAAATTATCTGCCAAAACTGCACTCTCCTTACTATTGGCACACCAAATTGTTTGTAAATGCCACGCTTATCTCAAAGTCGCCTCCCAAAAATACTCACAAGTTCACTGATAACTTGCCTGCCTGTGCTCTAAAATAGCCACTTTTGAGAAAACTGCATATTATTTATAGCCAATTGGTTATAATAGGTCTAACTATTTGTATAGATAATTTTATACTTAATGTTTTAGATGATTTTTTAAATAAAAGAACAATGGACTACTTATAAATGATCAGCTTATTTGATATGTTTAAAATTGGGATTGGCCCCTCAAGCTCCCATACCATGGGGCCTATGGTCGCAGCTGGCATGTTTATCGATGAATTAAAACAGCAATTTAGATTGCAAGACATCGTGCGCCTACAAGTGGATCTCTATGGCTCACTGGCTTCGACCGGTAAGGGGCACGCCACAGATACTGCCTGTATCTTAGGCCTGCTGGGGTTTAAGGCCAACAAAATCGACACCACCAAAGTGAGCGAGTATTTAGCGCCCGTACTACAGCAGCACACGCTGAATCTAAATGGTGAGCACACCCTAAGCTTTGATTACGATCATGACATCATTTGGCATCCGCGCAACAGCTTGCCGCATCATCCCAATGGCCTGAGCTTTACTGCGTATCATAACAGCAGTGAGCAGCTGTCTAAGACTTACTACTCTATCGGGGGCGGCTTTGTGGCCACTGAAGAGGAGTTTGATACTCCCGCTAAGGCGCAGGCAGGTGAGACGGAAGCTGAAGCTGCCCATGCCGCTGACAACGTGGCCATTACCAGTGACCGCTCAGTACCCTATCCTTTTGGCAATGGCAATGAGCTACTAGAGCAGTGTGCTAAGCACAATCTTAGTATCAGTCAGGTCATGATGGCCAATGAGCTGTCTATCCGTGATAAAGACACCATCTATGCTTACTTAGATGAGGTCTGGGAAGTCATGCAGCAGTGCGTCAGAAACGGCTGTAAAGGAGAGGGTATCTTGCCGGGCGGGTTAAAAGTAAAGCGCCGAGCCAAAGACATGTACCGTCAGCTGTTAAATGAGATTGAAAGTCCCAAAAAAGCCAGTGATAAGCTCATGGCCATGGACTGGGTAGATCTTTTTGCTCTCGCGGTCAATGAAGAAAATGCCAATGGCGGGCGTGTGGTCACTGCCCCCACCAATGGTGCAGCTGGTATTATCCCTGCTGTATTACATTATTACCGCGACTTTTTACCCAGCTACAGCCAGCAAGGGGTGCGTGAGTTTTTGTTGACGGCCGCCGCTATCGGTACCATTATCAAGCAAAACGCCTCAATCTCCGGTGCTGAGGTGGGCTGTCAAGGTGAAGTGGGCTCAGCCTGCTCTATGGCGGCAGCCGGTCTGGCCCATGTGATGAATCTATCCCCTGAGCAGTGTGCCAACGCCGCTGAGATTGGCATTGAGCATAATTTAGGCCTAACTTGCGACCCTATTGGCGGGCTGGTGCAAGTGCCTTGTATTGAACGCAATGCGATGGGTGCGGTTAAGGCCATTAACGCGGCAAGATTGGCCAGCCGCGGTGACGGCAAGCATCATGTGTCGCTAGATAAGGCCATTGCTACCATGAAAGCTACTGGCGCTGATATGATGGATAAATATAAAGAGACGGCCATGGGCGGGCTAGCGGTGCACGCTTACAACCCCCAAGACAGCAGCGTTGATGATTCACGCATTGAGATGGTCGAGGTCGGTGTGGGTTATCCGCAGTGCTAGGTCATTAGTGCTGGCTTATTATTTTAGCTAAAAAAGACCCGCCTTATTTAATAGGCGGGTCTTTTTATGAGCCACTACTTATGGTTTACTCATCACTCATCGGTTATCTGACAGCCATCAATACCGCAGCTTGTAGTATCAGCTTGGCTGTCCGCTAACTGCTCTTGATGAATCTGTCTGAGCGCCTGCTCAAAGTCTGCTTGTGCCATCGCGCCTGGAATCGCATATTTATCATTAATCACAAAATACGGCACACCGCGTACCCCTAATTGCATTGCCTGTTGTTGGTCAATAGCGACTTCATCTTTATACTCATCGCTATCAAGCAGTGCATTCACATCAATATCTAAACCAATGTCACTGGCAATTGAGGCTAATACCTGACGATTGGCCAACTCTTTCTTATCAATAAAAAAAGCTTTATAGATCGCCTTTTTAAAGCGGTCCGCCAATTCAGGTTTGTTTTGTTGTACATATTTGGTCAGTCTGTGCGCATCCATCGTATTGGTAAATAAGGTATCGGTGTAATCGAAGTCTAACCCCTCTTCTCTTGCAGTCTGAGAGATATTTGCAATCTGCTGGCGAGCTTGCTCATCGCTGATACCATATTTGTGCGCCAAGCGTTCTAAAGTTGAAGCAGTCGCCTTTAGTGGTGCATTGGGATCTAATTGAAATGCTTTGAGTTCTATATCTACATTGGTAGTGAGTTCATTTTGCGTCTGTAACTGAGCGATGGCTTTATCCAGTCGTACTTCACCAATGTAGCAATATGGGCATGCATAGTCCGACCAATAACTAATTTTCATAATAAATTCCTGTGTATAAAATCTTAACGTCTTATATAAGGGTAACGAGCCGCCATTTAAACAACAGCTGCTATGAATAACATTCAGGCATAAAAAAAGACCAACTCGTTAAAGTTGGTCTTTTTTATTGGCAGTTAATGAGAGTGAACCCATTAACTAGCCATTTAATCAGCTATTTAATTAGCCATTGCTGCTACGGCGGGCTGGACGGCCTTCACCTGAGCGAGCTGGTCCACTGCGGCGTTGGCCACCTGGTTTGCCAGCGCTTGCACCGGTAGGCTTACCACCGAAGCGGCGACCGGCAGGTTTGCCACTAGGACGACCAGCGCCTGCGCCACGTTTCTCACCGCTGGCATTGTCAGCAGACTTACCACGGTAGCCGCCGCCACCATTACCACCACGACGGTTACCCGCGCCTGGGCCACCACGGCGATTGCCACCACGACCACGTTTGGCTGCTGTGCCGACGTGCATGTCTTTGGTGTTTTTCTTAGGCTCCATACCCTCGATTTCTTCAACCGACATGGTACGTTTTAGATAACGGTTAATGGCATCAAGCTGTGCACGGTCATCAATGCTACAGATGTTGATAGCGATACCGGTACGGCCGGCACGACCACTACGACCGATGCGATGCACGTAGTCTTCTGTTTGACGTGGTAAGTCGTAGTTGAATACGTGGGTAATACCACTAACATCGATACCACGGGCAGCGACATCAGTTGCCACTAGGATGGTAATTTTACCTGCTTTTACATCATTAATGATGCGGCTACGTTTGGCCTGTGGTAAGTCACCATGTAGGAAGCTGGCTTTATGGCCTTGCTCTTTTAAGCTCTTAGCCAATGTCTCACAGCTGCGCTTGGTGGCAGCAAAGATGATCGCTTGGTTCACATCTTTTTGAGTTAATAGGTTATCTAAGATACGGTTTTTATGATTAAAATCATCAGCGTAATATACCGACTCATCAATGTGCTTGGTCTCAGCTTTGATATCGATACGTTCAGGGTTGTTGGTGAAGCTGGCGGCAATTTTGCCTACCGGACCATCCCAAGTGGCTGAACACATAATGGTTTGACGATTTTTTGGTGCCGCTTTCATGACTTTTTCGATGTCTTCAGCAAAACCCATGTCAAGCATGCGATCGGCTTCATCAAGAATTAGAATATCTAATTCAGATAAATCGATACGGCCTGAATTCATGTGATCGATAAAGCGTCCTGGTGTGGCGATAATCACTTGAACGCCTTTATTTAGCGCACGAATCTGACCACCGTAAGGGGCGCCGCCCACAAGAGGCACACTGAAGATATTGCGGGTTTTTGAGCTGTATTGACGTACGCTATCACTTACTTGGTTAGCAAGCTCACGTGTTGGGGTCAAAATTACGGTATGTACCACTTTATTGGTGGCTTTATCACGAATGATTTTATCCAGCATAGGCAGTACGAAAGCGGCTGTCTTACCACTACCGGTTTGGGCAGATAGCAATAAATCACGGCCGGCTAGTGCTGGCGGGATAGACAGGGCTTGAATAGGGGTTGGGTGCTTGTAACCGCTTGAAGTTAATGCTTCAAGTAGCTCTGGCGCCAATTCTAGGTCAACAAAGGTCACTTTATCTTCAGTGTCTACTTCGCTGTTAGGATGGGTCTTATCGTTTAAATCTTGAGTGGTGGTGATACCATCTACTTCGTTTGCGGCATTGTCTAAAAGAGTGTCTAAGTTTGACATAAATGTGTGTCCATTTAAATACTGCCACTGAGTATCCTGCCAATGCTGAGGGCAAGTAGTGAAACAGTTAAAGTTATAAGGCACAACACAGATAAGCGTTAGTTAAGCTGTACATCCTATGTACAAGTTAGCAACGTATTTTGGTGGTTGTTACCGTGAGGTCGTTAGCAGCAAGAGACATAATTATCTTTTGTTAGGCTAACAGCAAAATCATCGGCAACAATTTTAAAAGGTGTCTTCTCCAGACGACAATTGCGGGCGATGTTATCAATCAGCAAGCGCAGAGTATAACACAACTAATTTAAATAGGTGGACTAATACCAAACCCAAAATATATAGTATAGTCTACTGATGACCATACCAATACATAACCTAGAAGACCATGACTTTGGCAAACACTCAAAGACTGAGCGCAATCCCAGAGCCTGACTACGCCTGCTCA
>NZ_CAJHBH010000050.1:0-21968 GCF_904846585.1 Psychrobacter sp. H7-1 | reverse complement strand
TTTGGCAATATCTTTAGTGGCTTTGCCCATACTGTATTGGTATAAGATGAGCAGGCGTAGTCGGGCTCTGGGATTGCGCTCAGTCTTTGAGTGTTTGCCAAAGTCATGGTCTTCTAGGTTATGTATTAGTATGGTCATCAGTAGACTATACTATATATTTTGGGTTTGGTATAAGTTCTCTAGTATGCCGGTGATGCTTGAGCCTAATAAGTCAGCAGTGTTCGTGGTAGATAGAGCACGGGGCAAACGCCAGAAAAACAAAAATACGGCGCCCTTTCAAGAGGTCTACGTCAATCCGTATACTGCAGAAATTATCGGCAGTCGTGACAAGGAAGCTTGGGCGTTCAATAACACCATGTGGAAGGTGTTTTGGTTACATCGTGAGCTTTTAATGGGCAAGGTGGGCAACTTAATTTTGGGCATAGTGGCATTGTTGTGGACCATTAACTGCTTTATTGGTATTTACTTGACCTTGCCTCGCGCGACTCAATCGAAAGCGAAAACGAAAACGAAAGCTAATCTTAGTAAGAGCGCCGTGCGTAGTCATAACAGAGCCTCTTGGTTTAAGCGCTGGTTGCCTGCTTGGAAAATCCGCCGAAAATCTAACTTTTTTAAGTTTAATTATGATGTGCACCAAGCCTTTGGGTTATGGCTTTGGGTGATGCTATTCGTCATTGCTTGGTCGAGCGTTGGCTTTAACTTAAGATCCGTCTATCAGCCCGTTATGCAGACAGTGGTAGGTTTACAGCCTTTTGAAAAAGGGGGGAGACATAAGCCTGATACAAAGCCTGATACAGAGTCTGATAATCAGGCAGTAGCTAAAGCTCATGATGTGACGCTTAAAATCACCAAAGCTCAAAGTATCGAGTATCTATCTGCTCAAGCACAGAAGGTCAGTTTAGAGCACGGCTTAAAAGTTGAGAAAATATTGGGTCTGCGCTGGGTAGATGAGGATAAACAGTGGCAGATGCGCTTTAAGACCAATAAAGATATCGGTAATAAAGGCGGGGTGTCTTCATTAAATATGGATGCGGTGACAGGACAGGTGGTCAAAATTAACTTAGGTCACCAAAGCCCTACGGGTAATAAAATAAATGAATGGCTCAACAGTCTGCATATGGGCCATATCGGAGGCGATGTGGTACATAGGATTTATCAAGTGTTTTTGGCGCTGATAGGTATAGCGGTATCTGCATTATCGTTTACTGGGGTTTATCTGTGGTGGCGCGGCAACAGAGCGCGCAAAACCAAAGCCATGCGCGGTATGTAACCGGTCAGTTAGGAGACAAACAGTCGGCCGTTTGGGGTGTCGTAAGTTTCAATTGGCGTCTGATACACCCCGCTTAGACGCTCTTGCGTCATAACGTGCTCAGGTGAGCCATGAGCCACGACGGCACCTTTATCCATTAATACCACATGATCACTATAACGGTAAGCTAGGGTTAAGTCGTGTAGCACCACAAGCAATGTCTTGTGTGCGGTGCTTACGAGCTCTTTAAGATATTGTAATAAGAAGCGTTGATGACGAATGTCTAAATGATTGGTCGGCTCATCTAGCAGCAATATTTGAGTGTCTTGCATTAAAGCGCGTACCACCGCCAAGCGCTGTTTTTCACCACCGGATAAGCCGGACACGCGTCTGTCTTGCAAATGTATGAGCTCAAACTGATGTAGCAGCTCACGAGCCTTTGTGGTTTGTGCCACGTTTGGGGTTTGATACCACGCAAGCTGCGGGGAGACCCCAAGTAAAGCATACTGCAAAACATTTAAGGGCAGTTCAAACTGCTCATGCTGTCCCACCCACGCAATCTTACCTTGACTAATAAGCGAGTGCGGTGTGTTGCGATGGGGGCTGCCATCAGTGTTAGCCATCACGTAATTGATAGTACCTGTGGTCTTGAGTCTGGTGTGCCCAGTACAATTTAATAAGCTATGTAGCAACGTGCTTTTACCGGCGCCATTGGGGCCAATAAATGTGGTCAGCTGTTTCGCGTATAGCTGTAGATGAGGTACATCCAGCAGCTTTTTTTGACCGGCACATACTTGTAAGTTATGGATATGACATAGCTCAGTGGCTTGTGAGCTTTTGGGAGCTAAAGGTGAGGACATTGCGGAGCGCTCTAAACAAGAAGTGGCCAAGTCTGCGGTCATAACGTACCTATTATTAAAGAAGATAATGGGTTAAAAGTAGGGGGCTTCAGAGAAAAGAGTACATAATAACTAAGCACAAAAAAACCAGCTGCCCGCCATAAAAAAGACTAGAGCAGCGCTAGCCAGTACAAAAAACTCACTTGGTCAGCTACGGGTGCTGCGAATAAATAACCAAATAAAAAATGGGCCGCCGATTAAGGCCAAAACGATGCCAATGGGCACATCCACGGGGTAGGCCACATGGCGCGCCAGACTGTCTATAACCAATAAAAACAAGGCCCCAAACCAGCCGGACCAAAACATAATGCGCATTCGACCACCGCCAAACAATAGGCTGAGTAAATTGGGAATCATCATTCCAATAAATCCAATCACCCCAGACATAGATACCGCGGCCCCAGTCAGTAGGGCGCAAGCAATGATGACCAGTGCCCGAACCTGACCGACTTTTATACCCAAAGACAGCGCGGTGGTTTCCCCCAGCATTAGTCCATCCAATTGCCGTCCGAATGGTAAAATAATGGCCAATCCCAAAGCAATGCTTATCAAGGCATAGCGTAGTGGTACAAAGCCTGCCTCAGCCATACTACCTGCCAGCCAATTGGTGGCACTGCGCAGCACCATGTCATTTGACAAAAACAAAATTAAACTCACCAAAGCGCCACAAAAGGCGCTGATCACAAAGCCTAAGATAAGCAGCCCCATCTGACCACCACCCAAAAATCGGTGACAACCCAGCACCAACAGACATACCACCAAGCTGCCTATGAAGGCGGCCAGTGGCACCCCAATGCCAGAGATGCCCAGAGCCAGTATCAATACCACCCCTAAGGCTGCGCCACCAGAGGTACCAATTAAGCTCGGATCGGCCAATGGATTTTCGAATAAAGCTTGTAGTGCAGCGCCACTCACTGATAGGGCTAAGCCCACCAATAAGGCGGTGACTACCCGAGGATAGCGCAGCTGCCATAAGGTGGCATCAAGTTGTGAGGGGCTAGACCACTGACCAAATCCCACGCCCAAGCTCAACCAAATCAATAGGGCAGATACCAAGACAGCAGCGCCATAGCTGATTACGGTTGTAGACAAGAATCGCTTATGTGGGTACACAAAATTGGACATAATAGATCTCAGTCAAGTTGCTAATTGGCCAGCTTATGTAGCTTATCGACTACTTGAGGTGAGGCGAGTCCGTAGCGTAAGAACTCATCGGCATCCCAAAAGTAGATGTGGTTATTTTTGGCCGCGGGGCTATTGGCCACCTCTGGGCGCTGCCGGAAGCTGGCAATGGAGCCAATGACCGGTTTGTTGTGGTCAGCAATGATAATCACATCAGGCTTAGCTGCCATCCAGCCTTCGCGTGATAAGGGTTTAAGTCCTGAGACATTGGCAGCATTTATCCCACCTGCACGTTTGATAAGCTCATCACCCACAGTACCTGCGCCAGCCATAATACGTCCATCATAGCTTAGCAAGTAGCGGGTTTTGGTCGCAGGTTTTGGTGCCATTTTTTGGCTCCAATTGGTTGCCAAACGGTTGGCTTGTGTGCTGCGCTCCAAGTAGCTGCCAATTTGTCTAATACTGTTGGTGTAGCTGGTGATATCTTCTTTTGGTGCCACATTGACCGCTTTGACGTTTAAGCGGTTAAGACGCTGATAAATGCTGGCTGGCTGAGCCATATAACTGCCCAATACCAAGTCAGGCTTGAGCGCCATTATTGGCTCAGCTGTGATGTTGCGGTGGTTGCCGACACTGGCTGCTTTGGCCAAGCGCGGGCTGGTATTAAATTGGTCTTTACCCACTACCTTATTGGCACTGCCCAAAGCGACCACAATATCGGCCACATCAGGGGTAAGCACCACAACGCGCTCGTAAGCCTGTGCCGAAAGACAGGTTAGGGGCAATAATGTGCCAAAAGCGAGGGTATTAAAAAAAAGCTTAGGTCGCATAAAAACATCCTATATAAAGGCCTAGCACAGTGTGGCGCTAGGCTATGACTGCTGATATAAAAGGCTATTTGGTAAGCTCAGTGGCGGGTGACTCGATAAGTAGATGCTGCTCAACTAAAGAGGCGGTAAGCTTGCGCCAATAGTCTTTTTCAGGTTCACCCTCTTGACGTTGACCGAAGAAGGTCACGATGGTATTGCCGTAGGCGTCGAAGCCTTCAATGCAGGTGACTGTACCGTCCTTGGTCGGTCTTTTTACGCACCATACTTGTGCCAGCGCCTCATCGTTAAGATGTAAGGTAAAGTCCGTGTGCTTTTTATCTAAGATGTTAATCCAGCTGCCCATGCGTTTTACGTGATGTACCACACCAGTTTGGATTTGGACCACGCCGCTGTTACCCACAAAGGTCATGATGGGCTCGGCTTGCTGCTGTGCTAGGGTGAGCAGGCTCTCTATCGCCTTTGGGTCAAGCGGATAGGTGGTGTTCTCAGGTGCTTGTAGGTAGCTACTGGCACGGTCGATACCGAGTTTTTTTAACAAGATATAAAACTGATGGATGTCGGTTAATCCCAGCCATTTTTGCTGCAATTTGGCTTTATCGTCATCATCTAAGGCGTGGTACTGCCAAGGCTCATTAACCGCTGCAGGCTTTAAGTTAACAATCACATTTTGAGGATTGGCTTCAGCTTGAGCAGTATGCTGTGCGATCAGCTCAAACCACTGCGTGATGGCAGCAGGACTGTAATCTCGCAAGAATACTTTGGCAATGGCCGCACCGCTCTCATCAAAAAACTGGATGCTCAAGGAGCCAGGAGAGTTCTCATCCGCCTTCGAATCATCTGTAAAGGCAAGCATGTGCTGCCATTTATGGACAAAAAATCTTAAGTCCAGCCCGCCCACATCAATAGCAAGTCCTGTGTGGCCACTGAGCTTTAGGTTCTTTAGTTGTCCGGTTTTTTCGTGTACCGCAAGCTCATTTCTTACAATACTCTCAAGCTTTTCAAATCCGGTCAGTGCCTGTAGTACGTCAGTGCACTGGGTGCCCATATATTGGCTATAAGGCGAGGCCAATAACAGCTCAAGCTCACTGACCTTTAACTCTTTTGCCGCTTCTAAAGGGAACCACAGCTTGCGTTGGGCCTTTTGATCTACATAGCGATTCCATAGGGCTGTGTCTTTTTGTACTGAGGTATTGTTAGCAAGTTGGCTATCAGAGGGGGCGGGGGTGTCTGCGCTGGCTAGGGTGCTCATAGTGATCCTTATTGGGTTAGCAGATAAATAACATATTAATGAGCCATAAAGATGGCAAATGGCTATTGATTCAAAACATTTTTTTGTATAACGGCAACATGACCGTAAGGCCAGTTGTTTTAGGGTGAAGAGTATAACCATCAATTATTAATATGTAAATGATAATTATTATCAATAGGTATTGATTATCATTTACGATTAATATACAGTACGCTACAAATACAGACACGAGTGAAAGCTGTTTTTCTTTTTGACACAAACTAACTGATAAGGTTTGCTATGACCCAAACGTTTTACGCGACTCACCCCCTAAAGCAAGCTATTTTATTAGCCTTAACGGGTTTATGCGCTGGATATGCCATTAGTGCTCAAGCACAAAATCATACAATCAATGATACCCAAGCAATTAATGACAACACGGACACTCAAAAAGCTGCGCTGCAGCATACAAAGTTTGATCCTATTGTTGTGACTGCCACGCGAAGCAATAAGTATTTAAGTGAGACGCCGATACCAGTACAGGTGCTGGATAAAAATAAATTAAAACAAAACCATGCCCAGACCTTAAAGCAAGCACTAGAGCTGCTGCCCAATGTGTATTTGGCCCAGCTGCGTGGCAAAACTGGCTATGAGGTCAGAATGCAGGGCTTATCAGGCGATCAAGTACTGGTACTTATCCATGGTCTGCCAGTATCGGCCAGCACCAGCTCAAGCTTCAATATCGCTCAATACCTCAATACTCAAGTAGAGCAAATCGAGGTCATTCAAGGGGCTGCTTCTGCACAATATGGTAGCTCAGCGATGGGCGGTGTTATCAATATCATTACTAAGCCCATCAGTGACACCCATGCCTCTATTACCGCAGAGCTTGGTACCAATACCTCACAAAACCCTTCAGACAAAAAATTTGATAACAACTATAGCTTTGTAGAGGGCAGTGTCGAGGGTGCTTTATCAGATGACAAGCGTCTAAAAGCGCGCTTATCGGGGGCTTATCGTGATGATAAGGGTCTTAGCGTAGATAATGAGGCTTGGCCTCGTCTAAAAGATGCCACCGAACAAAAACAGGTGCAGGCCAAAATCAGCTTTACTCCTGATATCAATGAAGTGGATACAGCCAACCCCAATAGCCGATACTGGCTAGAGGCGGGATATTATGAAGAAGAGGACAGCAGTCGCTTCAATTATGTTGCCCGTAATGGCGCGGTACAGGCGCAGCAGCGAGATGAGGATATTAAGCGAAAAAGAGTCAGTGCCGGCGGTGAGACTAAGATTTTTGCAGGCAATGCAGAGGGGTACAAGCTATCAGGCTCAGCACTGTATGAGAACTATGACAGTCAGTCGCACAATACGGCCAGTGGCAAAGTCAGTGATGTGCGTGACTTTGATTTAACGACCAACTTAGCACAGCTACAGCTAGATTTTCCGCTTATTTATAGTGGAGAGAACCAGTGGCATGCGCCGCAATTGGGTTTGAAGTATCAAAAAGATAAGCTCGATCAAAAAATAGATGGCGTGTCAGAGTTTATCACCGATAAAGTCGATCGTGATGTACTTGAGGCTTATGTTCAAGATGATTGGGCATTAAGTGACAATACTGAGCTGGTGGCGGGCGTGCGCTATCAAGATGACAGTGACTTTGGCAGTCATTTTGCGCCAAAACTTGCCTTAAAACACGACTATTATGATGCCAATAATCGCAAGCATGTGTTTCGTGCTAGTGTCGGTCAAGGCTACCGAGTACCCAATTTAAAAGAGCGATACTATCTATTTGACCACAGCAGGTATGGCTATAAAGTCATGGGTAGCCCTGATTTGAAGCCTGAGGAGTCGATAAGTTATCAGCTGGGCTATCAGACTCAGCTAAACGATAAAGTCGGCGTGAGTGTTAACGGCTTTTATAACGATGTCAAAAATCTGATCCAAACCGATAATAACCATCCGGTAATGGACGGTGGCATAAAGGTATTTAGCTATGACAACGTCGATAAGGCCGAGACCTATGGCGGAGATATAGGGGTTGATTGGCAGCTAAATGATAAAGCGATGCTTAATTTGGGTTATGGCTATTTGCACACCAAAAACAAAACCACAGGTGGCGACCTTACCTATAGTCCTGAGCATAAGGTAACCGCCAATGTACAGTATCAAGTGACCGATAAACTGCAATTTATACAACAAGTACGGTATGAGTCCAAACAGTTAACCGATACCGCTGCCAGTAGCTATTCACCTCACTGGTGGGGGCTTGATAGCCGTTTTAACTATACAGCCAGTCCGAATTTAGATCTATATATGGCAATCAACAACTTACTTGATGAGCAGCGCAGTGCCAGTGATGCCAACGATCAGCGGCCTATTGATAACCGTCAGTGGTTAGTGGGTGCCAGTTATCACTGGTAGTAGAGTCGCTGCGCACCCGCGGCTTACGGCTTTATCATTTATATATTACACTGAGGTTGTATGAGATTAACATTCAATAAAAAGCGCTTAACAATGAGCGTACAGCTACTGTTGATGGCTGGCATCAGTCACTATGCGCAGGCGGCGGCAGTTGAAGCGGTCACCAGCTCGACAGAACACGCTACTGATTCACAGCCCACCGCGACATTTGACGCCATCAGCGTGTATGCAAATAGCTATCGCACCACGGGCACCAAAACCAATCTGAATCCGCAAGATTCGCCGATGAGTTATGAGCGTATTGACCAACAAGTCTTACAAAGTCGTCAGGCAGATAGCGTCAATGCCGCATTGCGTTATGATCCCAGCATCACCAGTGAAAGCCGAGGCACCACCACGTTATTTGATGAATACAATATTCGTGGTTTTAAAACCTATTCTAACTTTTATGATGGCATGCGATTGGCTTATGATGGCTTTTGGAACCTGACGCCTCAGGTAGATGTCTATGCAACTGAAGCGGTAGAAGTCGTCAAAGGGCCTGCTTCTTCCTTGTATGGGTATGCTTCACCAGGGGGCTTAGTCAATCAAATTGCAAAAACGCCCAGTAGCCAAGAGGCACATGAACTAAAAGTTAGAGTCGGCAATCAAGACCTAAAAGAGGTGGCCACAGACCATACAGGCGCTGTTACAGATACCTTAAATTACCGGCTAGTAGCTTTGGCCAGAAAAAAAGAGGGTCAAATGCAGACCACTAAAGAGGAGCGGATTATGATAAATCCCTCTTTGCAGTGGCAGCCCAATGATAAGCTAAGTGTGATTGCCAATATGTTTTATCAAGATGACCCCCACATGCTACCTTTAACGCCGCTGCACTCAGTAGGCACGTTGTATAATTCTAGCTATGGCAAGCTTGATAGTGATGCGTATGCAGGAGATGTATGGGCTAATTATCGTAAAAAAGTATGGATGCCAAGTCTGACCACCAACTGGGATATCAAGGACAACCTGCAATTTAAGAATGTGATTCGTTATACCGATGCGAAGGGTAAGCAGCGTAATATCTACAATCGGGGGCTGGTAGAGGATACCGATAACCTGCTGATCCGCGCCGCTTATACCACAGATGAGGAGATGACCAATTTTACCACCGACAATCAGTTGGCCTATCAGTTCAATAGCGGTGATGTAAGCCATAATCTACTATTGGGGGCAGAGTACCAAACCACCGATAGTAAGGCTCTGTATAAAGATGCAGGTGCTGCAGGAACACCGCTACTTGATATGAGTCATCCTGACTATCATCTTGTCAATCCCGAGACACTGCCTTTAGATAACTATATTGAAACGGCTGATATCAAGCAAAAGCAGCTGGGTCTTTATTTACAAGATGAGATACAGTGGAAGGATTTGACTGTGGTGGCAGGCCTGCGCCATGATGACTTTGACAGTAACAATCATAAAGTGGCCGCTGGTGTGGCATCAACGGTCAACAATAAAGCCAAAAAAACCAGTGGTCGTCTTGCGGCAATTTATAATTTGGACAATGGTTTTTCTCCTTATTTAAGTTACTCCGAATCTTTTGAGCCTGTGGTGGGCAGCAACTTCATTACAGGAGAGGCCTTTGAGCCTACTACCGCGGATCAAATTGAAATAGGTGTTAAGTATTTATCTGCCGATTCGAAGACCAAAGCCACCTTGGCCGCCTATGATATTACCAAAAACAATGTGGTAGTCAGCGACTACGTTAATTATCGCAATCAGACCCAAACTGGTGAAATTACATCCAAAGGTTTTGAGGTATCTGGCAGCCGCAAGGTTAATGACTGGATGGATTTATCAGTAGGGTATGGCTTTACCGATGCCGAAATCACCGAAGATGACATCAATCCTCAATATGTGGGCAATACGCCAGAGCAGGTAGCCAAACATAAAGCCACGTTGTGGTCGACTTTTTATCCTACCGATAAGATAATGCTCAACACCGGCGTACGCTATCAACAAGGCATGCAAGTCGATAGAGAAAACAGTGATGAGTTGCCCAGTGTGACACTGGTGGATATCGGAGGGTCATATCAATTAAATGACAGATGGCGCATAGAGGCAAATATCAGTAACTTATTTGACAAGACCTATGTGGGCAGCTGTTATGATAAGGCAAACTGCTGGATGGGGCCTGAGCGTCAAATGAGCCTAAGTGCTACTGCCAAGTTCTAATACAATCGGTATGGCACCTGATGAGCATCAAAAAAGCTGCGGTTATTCTACATAGCCGCAGCTTTTGTGTTTATCGTCATGAGAAAACAACCTGTATCAAACAGATATTATTTGTTTGGTGATTGTTAGTCTTGACGCCAATAGCCTTTGACTATCATAGCTGAGCGATCTAAGTTTAGTGTTGGTTTTAATAAGGCTCTTAATGCCTTGCTGGTAGAAGTCTCTAGGGCACCCCAAACTTTCTGTATATGAATCGGATTGCTCTTTAGATGCTGAGTTAAGGTATGCGCAATCAGCTCAGCTAAAGGCGCGCCTTGAGACAAATTAGCATTCATTACAGGCAATACAGTCAAGGCATCATCTATTAGCGGATTGGCTTGTCTGTCTTGTAAGTAGGCCTGGTCAGCGGCTTTTTGAGTGATATAAATGATAAGGGGGGCGATAGGGTTCTGCCATAGCTCAAGCAGTCTTGCCACCGTCGGTATCGAGGTCTCATCTGCTATCAATAAGCTTTGCCCTTGCTGTAAATGGGCGATGTTCTCCGGTACTTCTCGCTTGGTTTTGACCGTATCTTTAGGTGTTAATGCAGCTAACCACTGAGCGCCCAATGTCTCTCCGTGCAAAAACACATCAACCCAAGCTTCCTCATCCCCTGTTGTTGGGTTTGTAGACACCTTGCGCAGGGTGTAGTAACGATGCGTACGCTGGGCGGCGGCGGTATCGCTATTAGAAGCGGTCTGTAACGATAGGTTGTGGCTTAAATCAAATAAATACGCATACCCTGCTTCAGAGACAGGAAAGCAGCTGTTATCAGAGGCGGCGGCAGGCGCGCTTAGTAGCAAGCGGTACATATTATCGGTAACAGCAAAACCTGATTTTACCTGAAACAATTTTTCTGCAAGTATGATGGTCTTTTTTCGAAGCTTTTTATCCGCTTGTTGCTTTAACGCAATGTACTGATACTGTAGCTCATTTAAATGCGTAATGACCTCAGGAAAAGCGATAAAGTAGTGAGTATCGCTTTGGGGGGCATCACTTGCTAAGCTTGGTAGGGCTGAGACTTGAAGGCCAATACCTTGGGCATAAATATCAACCAACCTAACGTCATGTTGCTTAGGGGAGAGGTCGGTCAGCGGCGTGAACGCTTTGATAAATCCAACCAGCTCGCTGAAGTGCTCCTCATTGATATGGTCGATGATACGCTGTTTTTCTTCCCCCTCAAGTGCCGTATATTTTAAATCGTTGGGGGTTAAGTCAGGTTCAGGCATTAAAACAGCAGCCATAAGTCACTCCAATATTTGCTAAGCTCACATAAATAATATCTAATGATAATAGTTTTCATTATTATTTGCGAGCAAAATTCAGCTTAATTTTTAGTGCCATTTTTAGTATCAGTACAAGAGCAAGCACCGAGACGGATATGCCGGCCTTTTTACAACATAGAGATGGCATCGGTGCTGGCCTGCTTTCTTTGTTCTGGGTCAAGCTCCACAAGCTTGCCTTGTTTCATAAGTAGTAGGCGGTCGGCATGCTCAAAGTAGCTGTCGTCATGACTGATAATAAATAACGTTTTACCCAAAGCTTTTAGCTCAGGAATTAAGTGTTGATAAAACACTCGGCGAAAGGCTGGGTCTTGATCGGCGGCCCACTCATCGAGTAGCAAAATGTCTTTTTGTTCAGCCACGGTGGTTAGCATGGCGAGACGCTTACGCTGACCTTGCGACAGCTTATCTGTTGAGAGCTTATCGCCATCGATACTGACTTTGTTTTGTAGTTGCAAGCGGTGCTGCCAGTGCTGTACCAAGTCCATGTCTACGGCGTTGCCGTCTTTGCCAATCAGCTGTTTGAAGATATGCTGATCACTAAAGATGGCTGAAAAAAGCTGGCGATATTGAGTACGGTTGGCCTCGGTGATCAAGCGACCATCAAGAGTCATCTCGCCACTTGTCGGGGCGAAGATGCCCGTAAGTACTTTGGCCAGTGTGGACTTGCCACTACCGTTCGAGCCTATCAAAAACACCACATCGCCTTTGTTTAAGGTCAAATTTACCTGCTTTAAAATCAAATCTTGGCTTGAGTACTGATAATCTATATTGCGCAGGGTTAGGGTCTGCCAAGTTTTATTGGCTGTGGGGCTGATAAATTCAGGCTGATATTCAGCCAGTTGTAAAGATTGGATTTTATCGAGTGCCACTTGCGCCGTCTGTAGGGTGGGGTAGGCGCCGACCGCATGCAGAATCGGCGACTGCATAAACAGCAAGGTCAATGCAAAGGTGGTGGCCACCCCAAGCGATAAACCAAGGTAGCTGGCCACAGCGAAGATAACCCCAATGGCTGCAAACATCATGATATTTGACCAATTCACGGCAGATAAATGATAAGTATCGGCCTTGATAATGGTTTTTTTGTAGGCCTTAGCATGGCCAACAAGGTCTTGCGTGTATAACTGCTTGGCGCGCTGCTGGTTGAGCGCCAGCTCCTTGCGCCCTTCAATAACGGACTGATAATCTTGATAAAGCGCGTCATTAATATCGCGAATGTGGGTGAGGTTTTGGTAGACATGTTTTACCAATAAAGTGCTTATCCATATGGTCAAAGCAATCCACAGCATAATAATCAGCAATAAGGGCCAAGACAGACTGCCCAGATATAAAGACACGGCCACTGCCAAAATAATACCCTGTACCAGCTCCGGCATTCTGACAAAGGCTGTGGTTAGGGCTTGGATATCAGTCGATAAGCTGGCCATGAGCCGAGCACTGCCCAAGTTATCTACCTGTGCTACGGGTGTGTCTAAAATTTGCTTAACCAGCTGAGTACGCAGCTTATAAACAAACTGATGACCCAAGCAGGTTAGAGCGTATTGCGACGCAAAAGAGGTCAGCAGTAGCAGCAGTACCATGGCCAAAAATTGAGCGAAGCTTTGCCAAGATAATGCCTCAAAAATCTGACCACTTAAAAAGGTGTGATTGATATAAGCAATGATGCCCACACTGACCGCTGCATTTATAAGATTGAGGACAATGACTTTAACAAAACCTAAGCGATATTGAGTCCAGATAAGCGTATACAGGGAGGAGATGGGCGGTGGTGAGATAGCAGACATAGTAACTCGATAAGTAACTTGTGGGTAACAGAAGGAGGCATAATGCCTATTTAGGCATGGGCTTTGTGGTAACAACAGCCCTATATAATCAATACCTATATAATGAATAAAAGGGAGTAGGCGTGACCTAATCCCTTTTATGAAGTGCTCAGTGCGCCGCCTGACACATAAGTCTGGTGCTCATGTGTCTATGGTAGGGCAGCGACCACTAGAAATCAAAAGTCGCTGATACTTTAACTGAGGTAGGCTCGCCAGCATTTAAATAACCTTGGCCAGGATAACCGCCCACAGATTGCCAGTAATCTTCACCCGTCACATTGCTCACCACACCTTTTAAGGTCATATCTTGCTTGCCTAACTTAGTGCGGTAGCGGGCACCTAAGTCTAAGGTGGTGTAGCTATCAACTTTTAGGGTGTTGGCCGCATCGGCATAACGGCTGCCGGTATGAATCACATCACCAGTTAAAGTTAAGCCGGAGATAGAGGCAACATCATATTCTAAATTGAAGTTACTTTGAAGCTTAGGAATACCAATCACGCGTTTACCATCGAATACTTGTGAGCCGGTATCAGTTTGTTTGGCGTCTAAGTAGCTCACCCCCGCGTTAAAGCGCAAGTTCTCAGCTGGGCTACCAAACACAGTAAGCTCAACACCTTGATGGCGGTTTTCACCCGCTTCTACAAAGGTATTGGCATCATTCACGTAAGCACGCGGCTGCGTCGTGTGATAGATCGCAAGGCTACTGCCCACGGTACCGTTGTCATACTTTAAACCAATCTCAGATTGCTTAGACACATAAGGTGATAAGGCTTCACCAGCATTTGTCACTACCTTTACTTAAGCTTTCGATATAGTTGCCATACACCGACCAGTCTTTATTAGGCTGATAGACTAGGCCAACGCTTGGGGTCCATTCACTGTCATCATAATCTGAAGTTTTGACTTGAGTGCTATAGTCATAGCTGCGGGTTTCGATGTTTTGATGGCGCACGCCAAAGGTAGCTTTTAATTTATCATCCATTAAGCTAATGGTATCTGCTAGCGCCACGCTGGTTAACTGAGTCTCAGAAGCAAGCCTTGGGTCACTTAAGTTACCGCCATAAGCAGTAGTATCAGTCCAACTATTGTCTTTATGAGCGGTCGGACGATACAAGTTGGTGGGCAGTTGATTGCCATAATCAAAGGCATAAGCCCCTTTTTCTTCTTGATCGTATAAGTCGCCAGCTAAAGTCCAGTTGTGCTGAGTGTTGCCAAGTTGTAGTTTGCCACGCAAGCCCAGCTGCGCGCTTTGCACCTTATCTTCACGGGTGTTATCAAAGCGGTAAGTGCTACCAGTGCCGTCGGTATTGGTGACCGTAAGGTTGGCCAAAGAGTTCTCTTCTTCACCTTTTCGGGCGCCATAAGCGGCATAACCAGTTAAGTTGTCTTGGAAGTCGTATTCAGCGCGGACAGTACCAAATAGGTCTTTTTCGTTAGAATAGCTCCAAGGCTGGGCCCAGTTTTTGTCGCCTTTTGGTGCTTCAGGAACAGCAGTGACGCCACTTAAGGTCACATTAGGGCGTGTCTCATCAAGCTTATTGTCTTGCCAGCCGAAGTCCGCTGAAACACGGTATTTGTCTGCGCGGTAATCGAGACCAAGAGCTGCCAAGCCCAATTTGGCAGATTCATTGTCAACAGCACTGTCACCGTCTTGATAGGCGGCGTTGAAGCGAACCCCTACGGCGTCATCTTGACCAAAACGGTCGCTAACATCGATGCCCACTCGGCCTTGGTCACCGGCACCATAGCCTAAGGTTAACTGGCGCAGTGGCTCATTGCCGGCACGCTTTGGCAGTAAGTTGATACTACCACCAGCATTACCACCACTGGGCGCGGCACCATTAAGCATAGCAGACGCACCGCGCTGTAATTCCACACGCTCGAATAATTCTGTGGCTATGTATTGACGCGGCAAAATACCATACAGGCCATTGAACATAGTGTCATCAGAGTTGGTCACAAAGCCGCGCATTAAATAAGCTTCTTGGAAGTTACCAAAGCCTCTTGCCACACGAACAGTCGGATCCTTTTTAAGTAGGTCACCCACACTGTGCGCTTGTTGATTTTTTATATACTCATTGGTATAAGCGGTGGTCGAAAAAGGGGTGTCCATGATATCTTGGTTGCCCAGTAGCCCAACACGGCTACCAGTGGCCACTTGTCCACCCTCATAGGCGACGGGTAAGCCTTGTGCCGAAGCGTCAGCGCTCGTAGTGACGACAATAGAGTCAAACATAGCGCTTGGTGGCGTCTCAGTAGCTTCATCAGTTTGCGCTAGGGCCAGTGGACTGCCGCCTAGCAAGAATACAGATGCTGATAGACAGTACAAAGGCTTAAAAGAGCCTGCGGTGTAAGTATGATGAATGTGTAATAATGCTGAGGATAGACGAGACAGTTGCATGAAAGTTTCCAGCCTGTTAGTGAAAGTGCTTATTATAATGTGAATGATTTTCATTACAACAAGTTTTACACAGACAAGCTAAAATTTTTTTGTCATTAACTAAGCCGTCATTAAAACAGGTTTCACTGACTTAAAAATAACTAAGATGCCCGTAAAGCGGGGAAGCGCTTAATCATAAATGCTACCAGCAATAAGGCGATTAGACTAATCCCCGCGCCAACATAGCCCACACTTGATAACGAGATGTGGGTCACTGCATAACCGCCAAATAAGGCGCCAGTACCAATACCTAAGTTAATAATACCTGAGAACATAGACATCAACATATCTTGGGCATGCAGATCCACCATAAGTACTTTGGCCTGCATAGAGATGATTAACAGCATTAATGCCGTGCCCCATAACAAGGCATTAAGGCTAAGCGCCCAGATAGAGTTGACCGCCAATAACAAGGTAAGCATAGACACTAGCATGACTATGATAGAGCCTAGCATCAATAAGGTGCTGTGTCTGTCTCCCCAGCGGCTAAATAAGATACTACCGATGATGCCTGCGCCCCCGAATAATAATAATACAAAGGTTGCCAAGTTCTCACTAATTGAGCCAATTTCACGCATAAAAGGTTCGATATATGAATAGGCGGTATAGTGGGCGGTAAATACGGTAAAGATAAGCAAGTACAGACAGACCAAAAGTGGGTTTTTTAGCAATTCTGGCACTTTTCTAAAAGAGCCTTTAAACATGCTAGGCAATGACGGTAATAGCTTAGCTTGTAATAAGCAAACCACCAGTGCCACAATACCTATGCCGCCAAAAGTAGTACGCCAGCCATACCACTGTCCGATCACTCGGCCCAAAGGAACACCCAGTACCATAGCCAAGGAAGTGCCGGTTGCCACCACGCTTAAGGCGAAGGCTTTTTTGCCTTCAGGCGCCACTCGAATGGCAATCGCTGCGGTGATTGACCAGAATATAGCATGAGAAAAAGCGATACCCACTCGGCTAATTAATAGAACATTAAAACTCCAAGCAAATACGGATAGCGCATGACTGACGATAAATAATGCAAAAATACCCAGTAATAGCTTTTTGCGTTCAAGCTTACTGGTGAGTAGCATTAATGGCAGCGACATGGCCGCCACAATCCAGGCATATAAGGTGAGCATCCAGCCGGTTTCGGCGGTGGTGATGGAGAAGTCTTTGGCAATATCGCTTAATAAAGCCACAGGCACGAATTCAGTGGTATTCATAACAAAAGCACTGATGCCCATTAATAGGACTTGAATATATTGAGTTCGGCGAGACAGGGTATCTGCCTGAGAGGTATGTGTCATAAAATCAAATACAAAAAGGGGCCAATTACTAATAATTAGCCTAAAGAAGAATAGTTTTAATTAAGAAAAATGCTGCTAAATCTAACAGATAGAGATGAAGGATGACAAGATAACAAGTTAAGCTCCTAAATTAAAGGGGCTTTTTGCTACCATTGCTCACTTTTTAGGTTTATCACCTATTAAAACAGGCGCAAATACCGTCTAAGATGGGGGCTGTAGTGTCTGCTGGCGTGCCTGATAGCGGCTATAATAAAAAATCATCAGGCCAGGTGCATACAATAATAGTGACAGCAATAGGTTATCAATGCCCGCGGCATAAATTAGCCAAACACCATATATAATGGCGCCTAGCCCCACCGCCTTGATATGCCACCGCTCTGATTGGGTAAAAGATAGCTTAACCAAATAGGCTCCGACCAAAAAGTAGGGTATTAAAATCATAGAGGTTGAGATGCGCACCAATAGGTTGTAGCCTTCGCCTGTCAAAAATATCATTAATAAACACAGCTGCACAGTGAAGCTGGTGAGCATCAATGAGGCAGTGGGTGTGCCTTGCGCATTTTGTTTGGTGAAAATACGCGGGAAAGCCTGGTATTTAGCTGCGGTATAGGGCACTTCAGCCGAATACAAAATCCAGCTCAAATAAGAGGCCAATACGGAGATAACAAGGCCAATACTAATGGCCCATTTGCCCAAACTGCCTGTCATATGCGCCATGATACCCGCCATTGACGGGTTACTTAGAGCCGCAACATCGGCCCGGCTCATGACCCCTAGCGAAAGTAGGGTAATGGCAATATATATCACCAATGCTAAGATCACACCAATATAGGTAGCCCGCCCGATATCAGCGCGCCTTTTGGCCCGCTGTGATAGCACAGTGGCCCCTTCAATACCGGTAAACACCCATAAAGTGATCAGCATGGTGCTTTTGACCTGATCCATAAAAGGCACCTCTAAACTGGTGCCAGCACGATCAGTATTAAAGGTGTCAATATCAAATGCATAGCACGCAAATATAATAAAAGCGATAAGCGGTAGGCTTTTTGCCAAAGTTGCTAGCAAGTTAATAAAAGCCGCTTGTTTGACACCGCGCAGCACCAGATAGTGTACCAGCCACAAGATAAAAGACTCACCCAATAAGGCCCATAAGGTATTGCCCTCCCCAAAGATAACCTGATTGGGGGTATCAACAAAACTACCCAAAGCGGCAAATGCGACTACCAAATAGCCCACCACGCCAATGGTGGCACACAGCCAGTATCCCCAGGCCGAAAAGAAACCTGCCAAATCGCCAAAGCCGGTTTTGGCATAAGTATAAATACCGCCATCAAGCTCGGGCTTAAGACGTGATAAGTGCAAAAAACAGCCGGCGAGAAATAAGATACCCACACCGGTGATAAGCCAAGCGGTAATAATGGCATTTGCGCCTGCAACCTCGGCCATATTCTGCGGTAAGCTAAAGATACCGGCACCCACCATTGAGCTGAACACAATGGCAGTGAGCATGGCCAACCCGATTTTTTGTCCATTTAGCATCGTGTTATCTCTGTGTCGTGCCCGCCTTGGTGAAGTAGCCGCTTAGCTCATTAATATGCTCAGGGCCAATACCACAGCAGCCGCCAATTAGTGATACCCCTTGGGCCTGCCATTTTTTTGCCCAGTCTAGATAAGCCGGCGGGGTAAGATCCTCACGGACCTCATCTAGCCCATCATTGGCTGTGGCATCTTTTGGCTGTGGTGCAAAGGCATTGGCATAAGCACCAAGCTTAATGTGGGCAGCCCCTTTTTGTTGTAGCACACTTTGAGCCACTTCTAGTGCCTGTTCAATCACTTCAGGCTGACAACAGTTAAATAGTATCGCCTCTACATTTAGGCCAGCCAGTGTGGTCACGGCTTCTACCACTGTCTCTCCAGATCGTAAGCGAGGCACATCAAGGTGCTCACTGTCCTCTAAAGTAAAAGATACCCATACCGGCTTGTTGTCTGTATCAAGCTTAGTAAGTAGTTTACGAACGGCCACCGACTCTGCGATTAGGCTTTGAGTTTCTGCCAGCCAAAAATCGACATACGGGTGCAACCCTGTAATTAAGGGCGTGGCAATATCTTCTACCTGTTCAGCTTGGAATAAATCTGCTCGGTAGGAGCCAAATAAAGGAGGAATAGAGCCGGCTACTTTGGTGGGTGTATTTTCTAATTCGACAGCAGCGCGGGCCATTTCTCCTGCTGAGGCTGCTAAATCTTGAGCGTGCTTAGCAAAGCGCGCCTCGCCAATATGAAAGGGGACAAGCGCATAGCTATTGGTGGTAATAACGCCAGCACCGCTTCGAATAAAGTCACGATGCACATCACGTACAATCTCTGGCGCTTCTATCATAGCCAGTGCTGACCATTCAGGTTGGCGAAATGGTGCGCCGCGTTTGGCAAGCTCTCTGCCCATACCCCCATCAATAATTGTAATTGCCTTAACTGACATCATAAGCTCCTTTTTATTATAAATAGTGGCCCCTGCGTAGGCGCGGCACTTGATGGTGCCTTAGTGGTAACATGACACAGGAAGCCTTTAATTGTAATCGACTCAAGAAAAGAAAATATATTAAGCGTCAAGATACTAGGCGTAATAACAGACAGATGCAACCAAAAATTTACCAAGCTTGCGCTTGGTATTTGGTGGCATCATTTTTTATTTTGGCAGCTAAGCAGTGGGGTTGTCGGGGTAGGGAGTGAGACTTGTCGGTTTGGGCAGGTGTCTAATGCTTAGGCAGACTCTCAATAGTATCAAACCCATCTTTAGTACCAAAGTATAAAGCTTGGGTTTGGTTGTCTCTATAAAATCTAAGCTCTTTGCCTTTATGATCGGTCATGGTGAATTCTTGTAATAGTTTTTGCCAGTGTGCCATCTTCTCATCGATATTGTGATTTCTGGCAAAAGTAGGCTTTAGAATATAGGTGATGTCCTCAGCTTGTTCTTGAGATAACAGATTTATTATTGTTTTGTGTTCGGTCAGATGACGGCAGATTCTTTCTACGTCTTCTATAGACTCTTTGCTGTCTGTCAATTTAATAATTAACATGGCGGTGTATCCTTATACTTACAGTTTAAAGGCTTGAATTTGTAGATATTATATCAGTTGCTCTGAAAAAAGCGTTAAGCGTTACAGGTTAACGCATAAGAAGCTACTAAGGTGCACTTTACTTTAGATTCGACCCGCATCACGGCGGTTATTTCTGAGCTACCTGCTGTGATGGTTCTTCAAAATCAAACAGCTCAATCGTAGAGCTTCTGTAACTATCCCCTAAAATAACACATCTCTCACAAACGTATTTGTAGTGTACAGATTGAGAACAGGTGTTACACACACTCTAGAGCAAAAAGCATCTATCAACTTCATAAAACTAATTAAAGAATAACTTTCCCTTGATATTAAAAAAAAATTAAGCTATTTTATTACTTGCAAACTAGTTGTATAGACAAATTAATTTTTATTAATTGCCATTTATTAAACTGCATTTATAAGGATGTTTTATGCATTATTCTCCTAAAAAAGACGGTATTAAAAGTCATGGGTTACCATTTGATCCATTTAAAAGCAGTGCCGTTCCTCGCCCTATTGGTTGGATTTCGACTATTTCTAAAGATGGAAAAGCCAATCTAGCGCCCTATAGCCAATACCAAAACCTTACTTGGGATCCACCGATGGTCATGTTCGTTGCTAACCAGTCCGTTTTGGACGATGGGCAAAGCCGTAAAGATACTGTCCGTAATCTTGAAGAAACTGGATGGTTCGTATGGAACATGGCAACTTATGATTTAAGAGAAGCCGTCAATAAATCTGCTAAAGCTTTACCTTATGGAGAGGATGAATTTGAGTACGCAGGTGTAACAAAGGCTGACTGTATTGAAGCTCCTGCTCCCAGAGTAGCTGAATCTCCTATTAACTTTGAAATTGAATACGTACAGTCTATAAGAATTCCTACAGGTAACCCCGTTTCCACATTTGAAATTATTATTGGCCGTGTTGCTCATGTCCATATTAAAGACGAGTTTATAATGGAGAATGGAAAAATAGATATTGCTGCTATTAAGCCTCTAGCACGTCTAGGTTATTACGATTACACCGTAGTAGAAAAAATATTTGAGATGAAGGCTCCTGTTGCTTCAGATAAAGAATTGGCAGGCCTAGAAGGTCGTACAGATTAAATCTGTACTCAATTGATAATTAGATTAGATGCTGGCCTCTATAAATATAGAGGCTAGTGTATGGTCTACTTATACCAACTTATCTGAGGAATTTGTCATGGAAGACAATCAATCCAAATTATCATCTTCTCTATCTCTATTCCGATTTTTCTTATATTCTTTATTAGGAATATTTATATTTTTTATTCCTATTAAAGTGGAAGGATCTTCATCAATACCCCTAGATCATATGGCTAATTGGTTGAGTAGCAATCTACCCACTGCAACCACCATATTTATATTACTATTGATAGTGTGTGGTAGCATTTATCCATTTATCAATAAGTCATGGAACAAATCTACATTCAATATAGTTTTTACTATGTTAAAAGTCTTAGGGGCTCTTTTTGCATTCCTAGTTTACTTTAACCAAGGTCCTGAGTGGTTTCTAAACCCTCATATTGGCCCTTATGTATTCAACTACCTAGTTATCCCCGTAGGAGTCATGGTTCCTTTAGGAGGAGCTTTCTTAGGCTTACTTACAGGGTATGGGTTACTAGAGTTCATGGGCGTCATTGCTAAACCTATTATGCAGCCTATATGGAATACACCTGGGCGCTCCGCTGTTAATGCTCTTGCATCCTTTGTTGCGAGCTTCGCTGTAGGTCTATTGATTACCAATAGAGAATATCGAGAGAAAAAATTTACCAAGCGTCAAGCAGCTATCATTGCTACTGGATTTTCTACAGTTACTGTAGCTTTTATGGTAGTAGTTGCTAAGACTCTAGGGTTAATGGAGGTATGGAACATTTTGAACCGCCCCGAGTATATCGGAGAGTGGATTACTTGAGTCAGGCAGCTTTGTTTGACTCATTAAGACTATCATAGTATCGTCTCTCAAACTCAAAAGGCGACACATAACCAATCGTACTATGAAT
>NZ_CAJHBH010000049.1:0-24009 GCF_904846585.1 Psychrobacter sp. H7-1 | reverse complement strand
CCGCACCTGCTGTGATGGCAGGATTGTTCCAGTGGCTTAATTTTAACGAACTGGTAAATCATTATTCCCCTGACAAACTACGTCAATTCGCTGATGCGGCTAGTAAATTTGTGTAGATACCTATGCCTCTAAAGCATGGGTTAGCACATCAATACCGGTATCGGCAGTAATGTGGGGCGGCATGCCTTTCATAATCACAGGGTCTACCGCTGAGGCTAGAGGTACCATGCGTGGATCAATGGATAAAGACTTTTGGTGAGTCTTGTCATCTGAAATTACCGCGCCTAATGTTGCCTCAGAACCGGTACCTGCTGTGGTGGGGATACAATATAAAGGCATGCATTTAGAGGCTTTTAATAACCCCATTAATTGTTGAGGTTTGCGCTTGGTGGCCTGACTCATCGCAATAATTTTTGAGGCATCGATAACCGAGCCACCGCCGATGGCCAAAATGGCATCACAGTGATTGTCCACAGAGTGGCGCAACCCTTCTTCTACCACGCTAAAGGTAGGGTCTGGCGTAATACCATCAAACAAATGATAGCTGACGCGTTTATCTTCTAAATAAGTAGTGACTTTTTCGGGAACACCCAACTGGTTTAATACCGCATCAGTGACGATTAGTACATTGGTAGCGCCTTCATTAATCATCAAGTCGCACAGCTCATAACAGGACTGCTCGCCGATAAATAATTGAGGTCTTGGAATGGGAGCGACCATTGCAAAGGCATGTAAAGCTTTGGCACGGGTCTTGGCAACAGCTAGGTAGCCGGCATGTTGTATGCTATTAGGAGAAAGAAGCTTTAAGGCATTAAGCGCTTTGGTTGCGTGCATAGAAAAATCCTTTTCAGTGGTTCGTTCTGATTTAAATAGGTCAAAGCACATAAGTTGATTGCTTGTGATCACATTGTGCCACTATAAAAAAAAGATAGAAAGAGCAAACACTGATAAGGAGAGTAAAAACAGACGACTGATGAGGACATAAATAACAAGAATGGCGGTGAAGGAGGGATTCGAACCCTCGATACGCTATTAACGTATACACACTTTCCAGGCGTGCGCTTTCGACCACTCAGCCACTTCACCGTTTTGCAGCCCCATAGTATACCTAAAGGCAGGGCAGTTGTCATCCTAAGTCACAGGTTTTGATAATAATTCAAGCAATTAATGCAACTTTAGGCGCAGTTTGGGCACAAAAAAAAGAGGCTAAGTGTCACTCAGTGACGTTTATGCTGCTTGAAGTCTTTACAGTTGGGATGGGCATTGCTAGCATGTCACTGCTTGAAAAGACAGTGGGTTTTTTTGGCTTATCGCTTTAAATACAGCGGCGTAATTTAGTTAGGGTAGAGATTAACAGTGGTAAATCATCATAAGCGGCCTCTACAGTGGCACAATCATATCAGTCACATAAGCCATATAAGATTAATAGCAGGTGCTAGCAAAGAGCTAACTGGCAGCCTAGAGATAACTCATAAGCACGACAAGCCAGCGTTGTCAGTAGCCACGCTGTTCGTTAAGCTTGGGCTAATACTGCTTAGTGTCTTGTTGTCATCCGGGGCTTGGGCGGGGAGCTTTGATAACTGCAAACAAAACTTCTATGCCGTCACCGCCCCTGATTATCTCAATCAAAAGCTACTTAATAAAAGCATGGAGCTTTGCTTCGATGGATTTGCAACCTTGTATTCTGGTGCTTCTCGAACCCCTTTATGGTCAGCGGAGCATTTAACCCGTGAGCGCTTATATCAAGCTGAGCAAATCCCTCGAGAAGACAGTTTTCATAGTGAAAGCCGCCTGCCAAATAGCATGCAAGCACAATTGGCCGATTATAAAAATTCAGGCTATGACCGTGGGCATTTAGCTCCGAATGCTGATATGGCCAATACCAGTCAGCAATATGACAGCTTTAGTCTGGCTAATATTGTGCCGCAGGACCCCAGAAATAACCGTTATTCTTGGAAAAATATTGAATCGGTTACCCGCTATTTAACCAAAAAGCATGGTGAGGTGTATGTGGTGACCGGTGTGGTATTTGCCGGTAAAAAGGTCACTCAGATTAATAATCGGGTATTGGTACCAAGTCATATGTTCAAGGCGGTATATGTGCCGCAGACTGAGCAAGCGGGGGTATACTACTCACCCAATGATGACAGTGACATTGTAGAGATTATCAGCGTCGATGAGTTGGCGCTGCGCTCTGGGATTGATGTCTTTCCTGCCATTAGTTCACAGGCCAAGGCCGCCGCTATGCCGTTAGAGATTAGCCTCGGTGATGTCAGTGATAGGGGCGATTATGACAACAAAAAAAAAGCCGACCCGAAAGCCGATCAAGAACAGCCGCTGTGGTATCTTATTTTGATTGAGATTTTACACTGGGTAGTGGATAATTTTTTTAAGAAGTAAGTCGCTATAGTAGCCATCTCTCTTTTACATAGGATGCCTTATCATGACGCAGCCAGACAGTGCCATAAATACCGAACAAAATATTGAGCAAACACAGACCAAAGACCCAATGAGTCAAGCTGATCAACGTATAAAGCCAGCCTTCGCTCCTTATCAAAATGACCATCAAAGCTTGCAAATTGGCTCATTAATATTTGAAAACCAGACCGATAAAATCATCGTCTATGGTGATATAGATATTCAAAAGACGCCAGAGGGTTTAAGCCAAGCCATGCGATTACAAGCCCTGTTTTCTGATATCGTCAGTGAGCTACAAGCGGCTCAGTCAACAGGCGAGCTTGAGCCAATTTCAAAATCCCAAGGTTTTATAAGTGAGCAGACGCAAAATAGCAAGGAAGTAGACAATCCTTTTTCATAACTCTTACGTTTTAAAAATAGTGTAGTAATAATTTATTGATTTAACACTTTTTTTTATTTATTAGACGTTATAATTAATCATACCTTTCATGGTAGTTAAATAAAAAAATATCTTGACCGTGTTCAATTGAGTGTCTAAGATATCTTAAACCATGATTTAAGCATGGCAGATTGAGTGGTGATTGTGTTTAGCTTTACTAAGCGTATGCATTAACTCTTTAAGTTTTTTATCTCAATCAACCCATGTCTCCACTTTTCGAAAGGAATCGTACTATGAAACTATTCAACCAGTCTGTTCTCGCTTTATCAGCTTTAGGCATCGCTACCGTAGCGATGGCAGCAGATCCATTAGCCAATACTACTTGGCAAACTTATGACGATGGTCAACCAAAAGCTGTGGTTCAAATCACTGAATCTGGCGGCGTATTAACTGGCAAAATCATCTCTACCACACGCGCTGAAGGTAAGAAGTTTGTGGGCCGTACTGTAATGTCTGGTCTAAAAGCAACGGGTGGCGGTAAGTACAGCGGTGGTCAGATTACTGATCCAGAAAATGGCAAAACGTATCGTCTAACTGCTGAGTTAAAAGGAAATGACCTAAAACTTAAAGGTCACTTAGGTCCATTCTCACGCAGCCAAGTGTGGAAGAAAAAGTAACTTTTTTGTTTAACGCTTTTTGTTAACCCTGAGTTTAAATGATACTGAGTTTAAATTAAGCACTGCGGTTAAATTAAGCGTTGCAATCAACACACTTGTTTCATACTTTTCTCCCCATTAAAGAAGCCAGATACCCCGTGTATCTGGCTTTTTTTATGCAGGTTATTCCACTTCAAAAGCATAAGACGCACCCGCATACGCGGTGATTTTACCGTCCCATCCGTTTTTCCAATCTCCTTGATGCAGTATACGGTAAGTACCAGAAGGCGTGTCTTTATCAATGCGCCAATCAATGGTAACTTTGCTATACGTGATGCCCTCGCGCGCCCAACTGTACCGAGTATCAAAGCTTGCATCCGTCAGGTAGTCTACCCATTTACCTTGCACTAGGCGCTGCACTTTTAAAAAGGTGTCCTCGGTGCGTAAGTTATTTTTTGGATGGGCACCGCGGAAGCTCACACTAACCACCTCGGCCTTCTGATAATGCTGCTTGGGCTGCATAAGTACCTGTCCCCAAGCTTGGTTAAAGGGTTTGTCATCGAATACGACGCCGGGTCGCTCAGCGAATTTGCCAGCTGCTATAGAAGGTGGCGCGGTATGGTTCTTTAGCGGCTGATTGTGTTTGAGTGCCCGAGCCAGTTGTACATACTCTTGCACATAGGCATTACTTTGATATGGGCCATATTCGGTAGAGGCGCCCTCATAATGTTGCAGTGCATATTCCTCACGGGTCGCAACATAGCCGCTATAGTTATTGGCCAGTCCATTGACGATGACAGTATTGACGCCGCTGTCTTTTAATTCATCTAGCACCGCAGATTGCAAGCGCCGCCCCACCATGGTGGTTGGCTCTCCGGGTATGGCCACTAAGGCTAGGTTGGCAATGCGCATTAATTGTACCGGCTGTTTGCTATTGACCCAACCCAATTTACCGGTAGGTAGGAGCACCGGCTTTTCGGCCTGACACGGATCTTGACTGACAGCGCCCACCACACCAAAAGCGGCTCGAGTAGCGCTGCCCAATATCGAAGTATCGATCTTGTTAATCTTGTCAGTGATACTCAAAGAGTCTTTGGTCATACCTTCATAGATACCGGGTATGTCGGAGGGGCCATTTTCTGCACCGGCGGCAAACGCATAGCCGCGAGCTGGCACACATAATCTTTGCTCGCCAGCACCGTGGGTGTATTGAGCATCCACCACATAGCCATTTAAATCAATCCAGCGGGCGCGTGTGTCAATGGGTCCGACTATCGGCTCGGCTTTGTCCCATAGCTCAAGTGCTTTATTAAGCTGCAAGGAGCCATCACGAACCACGTTATGCCATTCCTCATCTTCTCCCTCGAAGCCTGCCGAGGAGTGGGCATTACCTCCTGCGGCCACCACATCTCCCTCATCAGCGTTGGCAAAGGCGGCCACAAAGGGCTGGCCTGTTTTTTTGGTAATGGCCGCTTGCATGCCTTGCTGAGCATAGCCTTTATTATCAGCACTTAGGTACATAAACTGATTGCTAAAGCTGGTTGGGTGAATGGCAAACCAGTTAATGGCGCCCAAAGGCTTGCCATTTTGATCATCAAGGCGCAGCTGAGTCATGGTGTCATTGATATTACTGTCATAGGCTTTGGCATCGGGATTATTGTTATAAGCGGCGGCTGAGCGGTTGCGTGTCGCGCCTGTGAGCTTGCCTTGCGCTAGTGATAAGGTGCCGGGTGTTAAGCTTTGATGCGCCTTACTAATAGCGCGTACGATGCCATCCACTATGGCAGTGAAGTTCTGTTCGCTATAGCCGGCAGTGGTGTCATCTTTACTGGCAATTTGATACAGTCTTTGATGGGAGTAGCCGGCATTGCCCACATGGGTATGGGTAGCCGTGAGCATAACGTTGGCATCTGTGTATAGTGGGCCATACAAGACGTGCAAGCGTTTTAACACTTCGAGTCTGACCGCATTAAACATGGCACCCATATCGGCTGATACATAGACAATACGGGCGCTGTTTTGAGTAGTTTGTACGCTATCTGCCTGATTGTCTACAATAATAAAGGCATGAGCGTACAATCTATCATTGATGCCTTGAGCCACTTGCTGCGCGGCATAACCGAACATACCTGTCTCTGCCGCAGCGCCTGTGATATCAGCTTGAGCTGCACCGAGTAAATATGGCGCTTGATTGGGTTTAAGCTGAGGATGACTAGCGCCAGTGTGAGTACTTGCCGCAATAGGTGCTACTCGGTCACTTGTGCTTAGTTGAGAGTTCTCTAATGAGCCATTATCTTTAACATAGAAGGCCGATGCAGAGCTCGCTAAAGAGATGGGGTTAGAGTCGTTACGGCAGTTGATTGTCTGTAAAGATAAAGACAAAGCGGAGGTGGCGCATAAAGAGGTTAATAGCATAAAGCCTCGCCAATTTAACAGTGAATAAAAGACAACCACATAGCGGCCGCTAAGTTAGCGCTTGCGTGCAGTGGCTGCAAATACTATGCTAAGCTCAGTACTAGGTTATCTTATTAGTATCAGCTCATTAATAACAGCTTATTAATAGTAGCGTGAGGGTCAGAGCTGCTTTGATTTTGATACCGATCATCACCGTGATCCTGATATTAAAATGGATTGAATAATTGTGCTCTAAGGTTGAATACTTATGCCAAAAGAACTTTGCCCCTGCCGTACTGTACCGGCCACTGTCGCCTTGGGTACCCACACAGATAGCGATGCTGTGCAGGCACAAATGAGCTATAGTGAGTGTTGTCAGCCCCTGCACCAAGGCCAAGCGATAGCCGCGACCAGTGAGGCCTTAATGCGCTCTCGCTACAGTGCGTTTGTGTTGCAGTTGATCGATTATATTATCGACACCACTGTTCCTGCTCAGCAAAGCCTACTCAGCCGTCAAGACATTAGCGACTGGGCGCAGCAGACCCAGTGGGCCGGACTACAAATTGTGCAGCACATTGCTAAGCTGGGCAAACGCCACTCACAAGTTGAATTTAAAGCTTACTATCACAGTCTAGAAGCTGGTAATTTAGCGCTACATGCCCATCATGAGCTGTCTACTTTTGTTAAAGTAACAAGCGGCAACAAGCCAGCTGGTGACGCGACCACCGAGCAAAGCGTCTGGTATTTTTTAGACCCCACAGTGGTGATGGGACTTAGCCAAAAGCAGCCTTGTCTCTGCGGCTCCGGTGAGAAGTTCAAACGTTGCTGCGGGGCGTATTTATAAACTGGCGCCCACTTGACGGGCAATGGCAATACCCTCTTCAATGGTTAAGTATTTGCGTAGGCTTGGGGTGTCACGAAATATAATATCGCCGTCTTGAAAGACCAAACATTCATTGACCGCCAGTTGCTGCCACTCTTCATTTTCGGTCAACGGCACAGTGACCAAAATGCTCACCTTGTCTTTATCGGTAGTGACATCCCCAAAGTTAATAGATAACTCATCATCAGCCAGCTTGGCTTCACCAAAGGGCGCCTTACGGGTCAGATAAAACAGTAAGGAGTTGGCATACGCCAATTGCCAATCTCCATTAGACAGCAGACAGTTAAACAATCCATTGGCTGCCAAATAACGACACTGGGCGGTCAAAAATCGAAACAGTTCCTCATCAGAGGGGCGTTTTTTATAGGTGGATTTTAGACGATTAATTAAATAACAAAACGCCACTTCAGAATCGGTTGTGCCAACTGGCCGGCAGTACTCGCTATTGCCATTGTCTTGTAGACGTTGGCAGCGCTTAATAAAGCCTTCACTCATTTGACCATTATGAGCGAATACCCATTGCTCGCCCCACACTTCACGCACGAAAGGGTGGGTGTTGGCCAAGCAGTTGCTACCTTGGGTGGCTTTACGGATGTGAGCCACTACGTTAAGTGCTTTGATGGGATAGTTTTTTACTAAGTCGGCCACTGGGGATTCATAGCTTGGCTTATCATCATGAAACAGGCGCAGTCCGCGGCCACGACCTTGTGCCTCAGACTGGTTGGGTGCATCACATTTGCTCGGTTCAAAAAAAGCGATACCAAAACCATCGCTATGGTGGTCGGTGTTTCCGCCTCGGTTGTGAAATCCTGTGAAGCTAAACCCGATGTCCGTTGGGGTATTGGCGTTCATACCTAATAATTGACACATTTATAACTTACCACCTTGTTGATTGTCTATTTATCTATCTATTAACAGTTGCAACTATCTTAGTCATCAGCTGCCGGCGTGACATCGATATTTTGTAAAATTTCATTGGCTCGAGCCAAGTTGGCTTGTTGTACCCATATAACCAAGCCAGAATTAAGGCCAGGAATTGCGCTCAGAGCTTGTAGCGACACAGCAATGCCATTATTCTTTAGCAAATTGGCATGCAGCTCGCCTTGAATATTGGTGTCATAACTTGCCAGCTTGTGCCATTCATCAACCGGGTTACTCATCGTACTTCCTTATCAGAGTCAATTAAGTTGACTGAGTTCAACTCAACTTAACTCAAAGCGTGGGTGGGGTAAATATAACGTTTTAGTCAGTGTTTCACGTGAAACATAACTATATGTCCCTAAAACTCAGCACGGTTAACTTAAATAGCCAGTCACTGACCATACATTTATATTTTTATGGTTTGTATTTATGGTCTGTATTAGTCGCTACAAGCTTATGGGTAGTGAGTTATGGCTTATCGAATCCTGAGGTGAAATTGATCTGACCTAAAGGATAGGCGTCTATAAAAAAGCCATTGGGGTAATCTTTAAAGCCAGGCTGGTCTTTGAGCTGTTCAATAGCCGCCTCGGCTTGCTGCTGAGCTGCAAAAACACCAATAAGTTTAAAGCCAGTGGCATCCTTGCCACGGTTATCTGCTTCAAAACAAGCATGTTGTAATACATAAACTGTTTGCTGCTGGGCTCGTAATTTCTCAACTTGATTCCAGTGATAAGCGGCCAAGCGTTTCATCAGGTCTGGGTTTTTGACCATGATATTATCGCCGGTTCGACCTTGTTCACGGTTGTAATATATGACATTCAAGCGCAGTAGCCAGAAGGTAACGGCTGCCATGGCCAACATGATGGGCAGCGCTTGCTGCTCAGCGGTGCTCAGAGGGCGAGCACTTTGATAGCCTTCAATAAAAGCCTGCATTTTTTGAGTGTCAAAATTCACCGATTCGCCATCACCGGCCACGCCCCAAGTCGTACAGAAGTCGTTGATCGTAATGGCAATATCCATCACATAATGCTCAACACTCACTTCAGTAAAGTCAAGTAATCCGGTCAGCTCTTCTTTGCCAGAGGTTAGGTTCCACAAGGTGTTATCAGCGAACATATCTAAGTGGCACAAACCTTTGGGCAAAGACTCTAAAGGCAGCGATTCATAGCTTTGCCAGATGTCTTGCATAAGCCGTGCTTCATCAGCGGGCATAAATTTGATTTCACGATCACGCACCTGATGCCAAGGGTATAACGGTACCCCGTAATCTTCGGCTGGCGTGAGACTTTGTAGCGTGTTGTGTAAGGTCGCTAGTGCTTGTCCCATGCTGTAACACATGCTGGGTGTGGTCTTGTCCGGATGACCACCTGATAGGCAAGGCACTAAGGTAATGGCTTTATTTTCGTATTGAATCAGATAGTCGGCTGAGCCATCAGCTTTTCGAGCTTTTTTGGCCAAAGGTGCTGCGACAGGCAAAGTGCCTTTTAAGCGGTTTAAAATGGTGGCCATTTTGGTGATATCAGCTGGTGGACGCTCCTCAAATAAGGTAAAGACATAAGAGTATTCACCGTCTGCATCCTCTGTGGTCTGAATGAACCAGTTTGAGTTTTTAATGCCTTGGGTAATGGGAATGGCTTTAGCAAAAGATACGCCGAAAGCTTGGCAAAAAGCAGCAAATTGGTCTTCTGAAAGATGAGTATAAACAGACATGAGGCTCTCTTAATCGATGAGGGGTTAATGGGTAAAAGCCAGTTAAAAGATACAGCGCAAAGGCTCAAAGATAATCGCTAATTTATAGCCTATACTCTCATTATACGCAAAAGCAGGCAAGAGGCATCTGTCTGCACCGCTATAACTAAGCGTTATCTGATTTGTCTACACCAATGGGGGTGTCTATCACTTTAGTGGCAGACCCAGTTGTACTCACGCTGTTAAGGCTTAAATCTTGGCTATTGATTAAAATCTCAGACAATCCACTATTAATACGGCGCACATAGTTCATGTCGTTAATGAGCGAGGAGGCTTGCAGTTTATCAATCTTATGCTCTCTAAGCTTGTCGAGCACATGGTGGTGTGGTGACATGGACGCTTCTGTGTGCTGCACAAAAATCTCGGTGGCCTGCTGCCTATCAAGGCTTTGTTTTTGTAGGCTGCGTACCCGATTAAAGCTTATGAGCATATCAAAAAGATGCTGGCGCAGCGCCATGTAATCTTGATAAATGGAGGTACCAGGAGTATTTAAAAATTGCTGCATATTTTTTTGTAAGTGCTTGCTTTGCTTAACCATTTCTACCACGTGGAAGGCATTGATATGAGCATCGGTAAGCTTCTTTTGTACCTTATTAGCATGGATATCTATTTTACTGGTGAAATTCAATATTTCACTATACAGTGGCTTAATCTGCCACTCGTATAAGCTTTGCACATCAAGCTGCAGCGGCCGAGCAGGGTTAGGCAGCTCAGAAGAAGGCGTATATAGCTGCGCGTTGGGCACATAAATGGCATGACAAACCACCTCAAGCCCTAAGGTGGTTAAGTGCTCAATCTCTTGATGGACGGCATGAATGGCAGTGTCTGTGGACTTGAGCATATTGTGGTGCAAATGTAGGGGGTGTACAGCTTCTGCCCCATCGGGCAGTTGTTTTTTTGGTGATTTATCGGGCAAAAATAGGTGCAGCTTTTCGATAAATGGCTGCTGAATACCCCAAAATACTGAAACGCCCAATACGTTAAATAAGGTGTGGAACAAGGCCAGTTGCAACAACGGTGAGTGCATCCCAATGACAGTGGCAATCGCCCCCACAGCAAAGGTAAGAGGCAGCCATAGTATCAGGGCTAATAATGGGGTCACCCAGTTATATATCAGGTGCGCCAGTGCCAAGCGCTGACCATTTCTATCGCTGCTGAGCATGCCCACCAAGGCGGTGGTAAAGCTACTGCCTAAGTTAGACCCTAGCGCAATGGCAAAGCTTTGGGTGAGGGTTAATTGGCCAGCAGCCAAAGCGGCCAATACCAAGATTAAAGTGGCGTGAGAGGACTGCAGTACACAAGTGAGCAAAAACCCCAGCAGGGTGAATAGCAGCACTTGAGAGATACCACTGGCCTTAATATCAGACAACTCAATTTGACCAAAGGCGCTAAAGCCGTCTTTAATGGAATCGATCCCTAAAAAAATTAACGCAATACCAATCAATGCCTGACCGAACACCTTGAGCCGCTTATCTATAAAACCGAGCAAAACACCCACGACCAGCATGGGCAGTGCAGCCGGACTTAAGCTTAAGCTTTGTCCCGCCCAAGCCAAAAGCCATATACCACTGGTTGCCCCAAAATTGGTGCCCAGTATCACCGCCAGTCCGCCGGCAAGACTAATCATGCCTGTGCTCAAAAAAGCGATGGTTAATAAAGAGACTAAGGTGGTGGACTGCAATAAAAAAGTGGCCCCAATGCCGAACAAAAAAGACTTAATCGGAGTCTCAGTGCTTTTGGCCATAATCTGCTCAAGCCTACCGCCAGCCGCGCTTTGCAATGCGCCTTCTATACACTGCATACCAAACAAAAATAGCGCCAGACCATAGCACAATACCAGCCAAGCTGAGCTCATGACAAAAGAGTACACCAAGGCGATAAGCAGCAGCCCCAATCCCAAGAACTTTGCTTTTTTAAGGTGCCTTAGTATCACAGGGGGCACCATACTGTTGAGATAGCGATTTTTCATAAGACAGCCAATAAGTCACGGCAAGACAGGGCGGTAAATCCGGCTATAATAAGCACAATTGATACTATCATAAGCTGAGCTGAAGATTATAGCCAACCCAGCGTGACAATAAGAGCGCTGTGGGTCATTGAATCAATGCGTATGGGCAATTATCAGTCAAATGTTTGTTAAATTGTGGGCGTGACCAATAATAGAATAATAGCGCAAATATTACGGTCAATTTTTGCTAAAATGCTAAGCGAAGGCGCAGTTTAAGCGGCTTATTAAGCCAGCTTTATGCTTAAAGCTTAGCCCAGCCGCCACCCCAACCAACCCATTAACGATAGGATGTAGGCAATGTTAGCAAAACGAATTATCCCCTGTTTGGACGTAGACAATGGTCGTGTGGTTAAAGGCGTGCAATTTGTGGATATCAAAGATGCTGGCGATCCGGTGGAAGTGGCGCGCCGTTACAACGAGCAAGGCGCAGATGAGATTACCTTCTTAGACATCACTGCGACCCATCATGGTCGTGAGACCACGTATGATATGGTAGAGCGCATAGCAGAGACAGTATTTGTGCCTCTGACAGTCGGCGGAGGGGTGCGCAAGATAGAAGACATTCGCAACCTGCTTAATGCTGGTGCCGATAAAGTAGCGATTAACTCAGCGGCAGTATTTACCCCCGAATTTGTGGCAGAAGCGGCCGCCAAATTCGGTAGCCAATGTATTGTGGTTGCCATTGATGCCAAACAAGTTGAGGATGTCGAGGGTCAGCCAAGATGGGAGATTTTTACCCATGGCGGCCGTAAGCCGACCGGTCTTGATGCGGTGGCTTGGGCGGTCAAAATGGCACAGCTTGGCGCCGGCGAGCTTCTGGTAACCTCTATGGATGGCGATGGCACGAAAAAGGGGTATGATTTGGCGTTAATGAAGGCCATTACTAGCGCAGTTAATGTACCCGTGATTGCGTCAGGTGGTGTGGGTAATTTGCAGCATTTGGCAGATGGCGTGCTTGAGGGTGGTGCGGATGCGGTACTGGCGGCCAGTATTTTTCACTTTGGTGAATACAGCATTGCTGAGGCCAAGCAGTTTATGGCTAAGCAAGGCATAGAGATGCGCTTATAGCCAGTTTAGATAAGCGGATAATTGGTAGATAACTGGTAAATAGCTGGTAAATAGCTGGTAAATAAAAAGGCGCTCAACGCCTAAGCCGCTGCAAAAGTGGCCATTAAGCGCAGGCAAGTGGTCACTGGCCTAAAATTTTTGGCAAAGACTTTACTTTTAACCACCAATCAGCGCTAAAACCGCCTTTAAAAAATGTTATCATAGCTGTAATTTTTCTTCATCATTCACATTAGGATGCCGTTATGCAAGATTTACAAAAAGAACGTGAGGCCATTACTCATATTGAAGGCAATTTATACCAAAACAAAGACGCACGCATTGGTATTGTTGTGGGTCGTTTTAACGCTTTTGTTGTTGAGTCATTAGTAGATGGCGCTATTGATGCATTATTACGTCACGGCGTCTCAGGCAATAACATCAGTGTGATTCGTGTTCCTGGTGCTTTTGAATTACCCTTGACTGCGCAGCGTGCCGCAGAATCAGACCGCTTTGATGCCGTTGTGGCATTAGGCGCGGTTATCCGTGGTAGTACCCCGCACTTTGATGTGGTGGCTAACAGCTCTGCAAGTGGTTTGGCCAGCGTGTCTATGGATTACAATATTCCAGTGATTAACGGTATCTTAACGACAGACACCATCGAGCAAGCCATTGAACGTTCAGGCACCAAAGCGGGCAACAAAGGCGCTGAAGCGGCCATGGTTGCCCTTGAGATGATTGCCGTATTGTCTCAGCTTGATGTTGACTATGAAGATCAAGACCAAGACTAGTTTTTATGGTATCAGCTTATTTTTATAGCGGTACACCCACTGTAGCCTGAGACTGCAGTGGGCTTTTCCACCAATTATTCTGAGTTCATACTCCATAGTAATGTCAAAGCTGCACCTTTGATGATAGGTATTTATATACATGAGCAACAAAAATCCGGCACAAACTGAAGACAACCGTCTAAATGAGCATCAATCAAATGACCAGTTTGATATCAATGAATCTAGTTATAAAACTAGCCACGCAGCTGTGCGTAAGGCACGTCGCTTTGCACTACAAGGATTGTATGAGTGGTTAATGACGGATCATCGCTTCGAGCAGATGGGGCAGGGGGAGTGGAAAGCGAACCCACCTCATGACATCGCCGCCCGTACACGTGCCACCAATGCCATGCATACCGTACATTTGGGTTACTATCATACCTTAATGCGCGAAATCCCTGAGCAGATTACTGATCTTGAGGCACTTATTGCTCAGCATTTAGATCGGGCCATCGATAAGATTGATATGGTAGAGCATGCGGTGCTACTTATCGGGGCTTATGAGCTAAAAAATAGCCTGCATATCCCTTATAAAGTGGTGCTTGATGAAGCCATGAAGCTCAACACCCACTTTGGTGCCACAGATGCCCACAAACTGATTAATGCTGTGATGGATAAGTTGGCGGCTCAATTACGTACCGTGGAAGTAGAGGCTGACACGGGTACAGGCTATAAACACAAAAAACAGCAGCACTTTCAACAGCAGCAAAGTCAAAGTGCAGATGAAGCACCGATGGTGGCCACTGAATCAGCAAGTGACGAGACAGCAGATGGCTCAAGCGCTGAGCAATCAAGCAATGAGATAAGTGAAGTATCACGTCAGCCTAAGCTGAGAATTGGATTAAAACCAAAAAAATAGGCAAAGGTTGTGGGTGAATCGGCTTATAGATGAACAACACCTTAGCTGATTATCAATGATCATATTGATGACCACTGCTATAAGTTATCGCCCCTTATGACTGCTTTTTAGGCTATCTATTGCGTCAATAGATGGCCTTTTGTTTAAAGCCTGATATTTATTTAATGTGCAGTTACGCAAGTCACCCTTTAGGATGAAGACCAATGACTGAATTTGAGCTGATTTCACGCTATTTTACGGCGGCAAGCAGTGAGCAGGGTTTGAGCCAATCGGTAGCATGTACCACGATTGCCAAAGGTGTGGGTGATGATGCAGCCGTGGTTGCCTTGTCCTCGCCGACTCAGTGGGTCACCTGTGTGGATACCTTAGTGCAGGGTCGGCATTTTGCTGAGGATTGGGATCAGGTTGAGACATTGGCCTTTGCCATTGGTTATAAATCAGTAGCAGTGAACGTCTCAGATATCGCCGCCATGGGCGCTAAACCGCACAGTATTTTATTGGCGCTGGCCCTACCACAACAACTGGCAAAGGAGGCTTGGCTAAGCGATTTTGCCAAAGGATTGTTTCATGCTTGCAGCCAATTTGGGGTGCAGCTTATCGGCGGCGACACCACACGCAGCGAAAAACTGGTCATTAGTGTCACAGCCAATGGGTTTATTGATAAAGCGTTAACCCCTATCTATCGTAGCGGCGCCCAAGTGGGTGATAAGGTGTATGTCTCAGGAACGCTAGGCGATGCTTGCTATGCGCTTTATCATCCGGATACTCAAGTCGGTAAGCAGCTGTCGCACCGCTTAAATATGCCTACCCCGCGTATCAGCTTGGGCAATACTTTAGCGGCTGAAGGTGACGTCACCGCCATGATAGATGTCTCTGATGGCTTAGTTCAAGACTTAAGCCACATCTGTGAACAAAGCGATGTGGCAGTGCGGTTACATTTAGATAAATTGCCGACCAGCAGCGCCTTACAAAACATTGAGCTTACTCAGCGTTTGCGCTGTCAATTAACTGGTGGAGATGATTACGAACTGTTATTTACGTTGCCGGCCTCTGTTAGCCTGTCAGAGACGCTGATATCCACAGCATTTACCCAGATTACCTGTATTGGAGAGGTAGTGGCTATAGATAAATCTGTCGACAGTAAGGCAGAGGTTCTCAACCAAAATAGCGACAAGCTGTCGTTAATTGAATTAAGATATCAAGGTCAGCGGCTAAGCAAGCAGGCACCTTATCCCTTTACCGAGTATCCTGATTTAAAAGGGTATCAGCATTTTAGCCATGCATCACAGCTAATAGCAGAGCACACCGATGACACCCAGTAATGCCAATCCACCCAATCGAACTGAGCCTGATATGAATCACAATCATAAACCTGATATCCGCAAGGCCAATGTCTGCCCGCCATTACCAAAGGGGGCAACGGTATTAGATAAAGGGGTGTATTGGTTGGGCATTGGTCTGGGTAGTGGCCTACCAAAGCGAGCACCAGGCACTTGGGGTACGGTCGGTGGGCTGATAGTTGCTCTGCCCTTGTTGCAGTTGGGCTTTATTACTTTTTTTATGGTCACTGTGATGGCAAGCATCGTCGGGGTATGGATATGCGGGCGTACTTCAGATTTAATGCAAGTGCATGATGACCCACACATTGTTTGGGATGAATGGGCTGGGATGTGGATTAGCCTATTGCCTTTGTCATTTATTATCACTTATTTGCCGCAGCACTTAAGTCTTAGTTTGTATGGTGCAGCCATTGTGCTGGCTTTTATATTGTTTCGTTTTTTTGATATTGCCAAACCTAATCCCGTGAAGTGGGCTGATAGTAAGCTTAGCGGCGGGCTAGGCATCATGATGGATGATATTTTGGCGGGGATAATGGCACTGGTCGCTTGGCTTATGATAGTGGCCAGTGTAGAGATGTTCTATCCATTGTAACTCTAGCCATTGTCATAAGAGGTCATACAAACTGATAAGCTCATCACAAAAATAGTGAGGCTAGTGCCATATCAAGTAAGGCTTTGCGATGAGTGTTATCACCAATATTGGCAACAATTGTACAACTGAAGTGGTCTTGCTGGATTTGATATATTTAGTAACATAATTTTAAACTTTTAATGCGCTAAGCCTTCTTATATTGGCCTACTTATATCGACTCAATATCGTTGGATTTATGAGTGCATGTACCAGTGGTACATGTTGTAGCTGGGTCATAATGGTTTTTTGTCTACCCGTTTATATCTCTTTTAGGTAATAGTTGGAAATATATGAATAACACGCTCACCACCATTATTTTAGCAGCCGGTAAAGGCACCCGCATGCAATCTGCCAAACCTAAGGTGTTACAAACACTGGCTGATAAACCCTTATTAGCCCATGTACTCGATACATGTCAGAGCATCAGCGTGGACAAAACCATTGTGGTGTACGGCTTTGGTGGTGATCAAGTGCAGCAGGCGATGACTGACTATAGCCTCACTTGGGTTGAGCAAACTGAGCAGTTGGGTACCGGCCATGCAGTCAAGGTAGCTTTAGATGAGTTACCAAGTACTGGCAAAAGCTTAATTTTATATGGCGATGTGCCTTTGGTAAGTGCTGAGACCTTGAGCCGATTAAAACAGGCCAATGTACAAGGCATGTCTATGTTGACCTTAACGGTTGATAACCCTTTTGGCTTAGGTCGTATCAAGCGAGATGAGCAAGGCAATATCACTGCCATTGTTGAGCAAAAAGATGCCAGTGAACAAGAGCAAGCCATCCGTGAAATCAACAGTGGCATCTACTGTGTAGATAATGCCTTATTGCATCAATATCTGCCCAACTTGAGCAATGACAACGCTCAGCAAGAATATTATTTAACGGATATTGTTAAGATGGCGGTGGCTGATGGTATAGCCATTGCGGCCATTGAGCCTGATTATGAATTTGAAATTGAAGGGGTTAATAACCGTCAGCAATTGGCACAGCTTGAGCGCAAATGGCAAGCCAAACTGGTAGAGGATTTACAAGTCCAAGGCGTGCAATTTGCCGATCCCAATCGTGTTGATATCCGCGGTGAAGTCAGCGTCGGCCAAGATGTGTTTGTTGACATTAACGTGGTGTTCAAAGGTAAAGTCAGCTTGGGTAATAATGTGACTATTGAAGCCGGCTGTATGATTAAAGACAGTCAGGTTGGTGACAATGTCAACATCAAGCCTTACTGCGTATTTGATGATGCACAAGTCGCGCAGGGCGCAACCATTGGACCCTTTGCCCATTTGCGTCCACAAACAGTTTTGGAAAAAAATACCCGTCTAGGTAATTTTGTTGAAATAAAAAAATCACGTATTGGCGAGGGCAGCAAGGTTAATCACTTAAGCTATGTGGGGGATGCCCAAATCGGTGCTGGCGTCAACTTCGGTGCAGGCGCTATAACCTGTAACTATGATGGGGTCAATAAGCATCAGACCATCGTCGGTGATAATGCCTTTATTGGTACCAATACCAGTTTAGTGGCACCAGTAACTATTGGTCAAACTGCCACTATTGGTGCAGGCTCTGTCATTACTAAAAACGTCGAAGATAATGCTTTAGCCATCGGCCGAGGTCGTCAAGTTCAAAAAGATAACTATCAGCGTCCTGAAAAGAAGAAGTGATCGGGCTGTAACAGTTAACAACGTCAGTTATTTACCAAAATTTAAAATTAAAGTAATCAAAAAAAGCGCTGAGTGTTCAGGCTGTAGTGCGTCTCTACAGTCCTGCAGCACGAGCGAACCAAGCTATTAATAACAACTATTAATATTAAAGATGAATTTTGCAAGATTAAGGATGGGTTATGTGTGGAATAGTCGGAGCAATTGCTGAGCGTAATATTTCTAATGTTCTGCTAGAGGGTCTTAAGCGCCTGGAATATCGAGGTTATGATTCAGCGGGTCTGACCGTGATTCGTGATGGTCAGCTGTACCGTGAGCGTCAGGTGGGTAAAGTACAATCTTTAGTAGATGCTGTGGCCAGTAATACCGATAACTTCAAAGGCAATATCGGTATTGCTCATACCCGCTGGGCAACCCATGGCGAGCCAGCGCAGCAGAATGCACATCCGCATGTATCGGGTAAAGTCGCCGTGGTGCATAATGGTATCGTTGAAAACTATGGCCCTTTAAAACAAGAGGTGTTAGATAAAGGCTATATCTTTACCTCGCAGACCGATACAGAAGTGGTAGCGCATCTGGTGGCAGATGCCTATCAACAAACCAATGACCTATTTAAAGCGGTAGAGCAAGTTGTCCCCCGTTTACATGGTGCTTTTGCGCTGGGTGTGCTACACGTGGATAATCCAGATGAGCTGATTACCGTTCGCTTAGGCTCACCACTGGTTATCGGTGTGGGTATTGGTGAGAACTTTATCGCCTCTGACCAATTGGCACTATTGCCGGTGACCAACCGCTTTATGTATCTAGAAGAGGGTGATATTGCAGTTATCAAGCGCAATAGCATTGAAGTGTTTGCCAATGGCGTAGCGGTTGAGCGTGCAGTTACCGAATTAGATGCCAAGCATCACAATGCCGACAAAGGCGAATTTAAACACTATATGCTCAAAGAAATCTACGAGCAGCCTGATGCAGTGGCCCTTACTTTAGAGATGGGTATTGATGCTGATGATCTAAAACCTGAGTTTTTACAGCGTCATGAAGAAGCCTTGGCCAAAGTAAGCCAAATTCAAGTACTGGCGTGTGGTACCAGCTACCATGCAGGTATGGTAGCAAAATACTGGTTTGAGAGCTTAACTCGTCTACCTTGTTCGGTAGAAGTGGCCAGTGAGTACCGCTACCGCGAACCGGTAGTGGTAGATAATACCTTGGTGATTTGTTTGTCCCAATCAGGTGAGACAGCCGATACCTTATCTGCCCTTCGTGAGACCCAGCGTAGAGCTCAAGCAGGAGAGTTCAACGGACTGGTCAGCTTGAGCGTGTGTAACGTAGCCACTTCATCCTTGGTGCGTGAAACTGATATCTTTGTTCCGACACTGGCTGGAGTAGAGATTGGTGTGGCCTCGACCAAGGCCTTTACCACTCAGCTTGCCACCTTAATGCTACTGGTATTAAAAGTGGGTAAAGTGCAGCAGCGTATCAATGCCGATGAGTTAAAAACCATCGTCACCGAAATGCACAATCTAAAAGGTCAGCTTGATAAGAGCTTGGCATTAGATAAAGCCATTGAGGACATGAGCCAGAAGTTTGAGGACAAAAAGAGTACCTTATTCTTAGGTCGCGGCGTGCAATATCCTATTGCTTTAGAAGGCGCGCTTAAACTAAAAGAAATCTCTTATATTCATGCCGAAGGTTATGCGGCAGGCGAGCTTAAGCATGGTCCATTGGCGCTAGTCGATAAAGACATGCCGATTGTGGTGCTGGCACCAAAAGATAGCATGTTAGATAAGCTCAAAGCCAACATGCAAGAGGTTCATGCGCGTCATGGCGAGCTGTTTGTTTTTGCCAGTGAGTCAAGTGATTTGGTGAGCGATGAGCGTTTGCATGTGATTAATGTGCCCGATGTTAATGAGCATTTAGCGCCCATCGTATACAGTATCCCAGTACAGTTTTTATCGTATCATGTGGCTGTGATGCGTGGGACGGATGTGGATCAGCCTCGCAATTTGGCCAAGTCAGTGACAGTGGAATAATCGGCAGTCATAACACAGGTTAGCTGTGAGCGAGTAATAAAGTATCATACTGAGTAATAAAGTATCATACTATTGATTATGACGTTTACCCCTGCTATTGTTAAATCAACATTAGCAGGGGTTTTTTATGCTCTCAAAAAAACAAGGAAAATGGCTTAAAGAAGGTAGAGGTCAAGGTGAGCTGGCCGATTATAAGCCCTGGATAAAAATCTCTGACATATCTTCATCAGGTCGCTCTCATAGAGTTTTCGGTCATAAAACAAAACGAACTCATCATTTACTCTCAGATTTAGAACTAGCTACATTTTTGTTTCTTGAATGGAGCCCCACAGTTCTTGATATTAGAGAGCAATTTCCTCTCAATTACGACGATACCCTTACAATTGCAGAAGAAAAGCAAATTAAGCATCCGAGCGTTAGAGGTGATATTCACATAATGACATCAGACTTCTATGTAGTCAGTTCCAATGAAAACTATAGTCAATTCGTATTACAAGCTAAATACTCAAAAGATTTAGATGATATTCGAACTATAGAAAAGCTGGAAATTGAACGTCATTACTGGCAATCCAAAGGTATACCTTGGCAAATAATTACTGAAAAAGATATTCCTAAAATTATCCAAAATAATATTGCGTGGCTATACCCAGAGTCAAATAGTGAAATTACTTTTAATATTGAAGAAAAGTTAGCCTTTTACGTTGCTCAGTTCAGTAAAGCTCCTTCAAAGACCCTTATAAACTTATGTCAAGATATTGATAGCGCTTACTTTGGTGAATTAGGAGCTTCTTTAAACGAGGTTAGGAAACTATTAGCACTTAGATTTTTTACCTTTGATATTCTTATTAGTTTCAAACAATTGAAGTGTAGTGATATTCATATCACCAATGTTAACGACTGGAGTTTAATAACTGAGGAGATTCGTTATGTTTCGAATCAATGATGTATATAGCAATCAAGGGGAAAAATATAGAATATTAAGTCTTTTGTCTGAGCAGATCGTATGGATTGAGACCGATGAAGGGTCTGCGTTACCTGAGTTAATCTCTTTTAAAGAGTTAACTAATCTTATAGAAGAAAACGTTTGCTATTTAGTTGATGACCCTTATCAAAATTTGATTTTACAAAATCCTGAAGATGGTAGTACCGCTCAGTTAAAACGTGATAGCAATTATGAGCTTATAAAACCTATAGTCAGCCATGATTTATATTACCTTCCAGCGGAGCGCGCAAACCTCATAAATGAAATTATTCGATCAAATAAAAGTACCAAACAAACTTTATATCGTTTACTACGACGCTATTGGCAGAGAGGACAAACTCCTAATACATTACTACCAAGCTATAAAAATTCGGGTGCAAAGGGCAAAAAACGTACTACAAAAAATACAAAACTGGGTAGACCAAGAGTTTATAAAGAAGGCTCTGGTGCAATAATAAATAGTGAAATCGAGAGGTTATTCTCGATAACTATCAATAGATATTTGCTAAATGATAAACAATATACAATCCTGTATGCTTATAGACAGTTTAAAACCATATATCGTGCTTTAAACCCTGATACTAAAGAAGAAGAATTTCCTAGCATTTGGCAGTTTAAGTATTTTTATCATAGAGAATTCACTTCTGTTCAAAAACTTAAAGCCAGACATAACAAAATAAGTTATAACAAAGATATTAGACAGCTGAGCTCCACTGTCAACACTCAAGTGCTTGGACCTGGCTCACGCTATGAGGTAGACGCCACAATCGCAGATATTTATCTGCTATCTGATTCAGACAGACAGAGTATCGTAGGTCGTCCAGTGATCTATTTTGTTGCTGACGTATTCAGCCGCATGATTGCAGGTTTCTATATTGGCTTTGAAAACCCCTCATATGCTACTAGCATACAAGCTTTAAAAATGGCAGTTACTGATAAACAAGAGTATTGTGAGCAATACGGAATTAATATCACTGCAGATGATTGGCCATGTATAGGGCTACCTGACGCAATTCTCGCAGATCGTGGAGAACTACTCGGCCATCAAATTGAAACCTTAGAAAAGAGCTTTTCTGTTCGAATAGAAAATACGCCACCTTATCGTGGAGATTTAAAACCTGTTGTTGAACGCTATTTCAAAACCATGCAAGCAAAGTTTAAACTGTTTGCACCAGGAGTTGTCACAGGTGTGAAAGAAAAAAAGAAAGGCGGAAGAGACTATCGTTTAGATGCTAGTTTAACAATATCAGACTTCACTAAAATCATGATTAACTCTATTTTAATGCATAACAACACTCATCAATTAAAAAATTATGATAGAGATAGTGATATGCCATCAGACTTACCAGCAGTTCCTCTTCAACTGTGGAATTGGGGGCTACAACATCGAACAGGCAAGCTACGCTCTGTGTCAGAGAAGTCTCTACACATTGCATTATTGCCTAGAAAAAAAGGCACTTTGTCAGATTTAGGTATTAAGCTTTTTGGTAATTACTATATTTGTGCAGAAATAAGAGAACAGGGTTGGCTCCACCGAAAAAACGCAGTTAATAGGCCTAAATCGCTAGTGGTTGCTTACGACCCCATTGATGCAAATACACTCTATGTTTTTTATGAAAAAGATAGCCTGAAGTATTGGCAAGCTCATTTATCTGATCGGTCTAGAGAGTTTAGAGACTGTAGCTTTTGGGAAGTTTGGCAGATTCAGCAAGAACAGAAAAAGACATTTGCAACACAAGAAACCAAAAGTAGTTTAGCTTTAGAAGAACTTGAGCGAGAAAATGAGAGGATTATACAAAAAGCCATAAAGTCTAAACCCAAAACATTTCAAACTAAGACTGCCCAGTTAGCCAATATTAACGATAATAGAAGACAAGCTAAAGATGAAGAGCGGCAAAGCAGACAAAAGAACAAAGCTCGGACAGGTAAGATAATCCAATTGCCTAAAACAATAACAAAAGAACAGAATAAAAGCCAATTAAGTGATGAAGAACTGGCACTAAAATACCCTATCTATCATAACATTTTATCTGATGATGACTAATGGCAAATGATTGAGGCTAACGATGATTAATGCTGTCTATAGAAAAAGCTTTGGCTCCTATGAAGGGAATCCATTTATTGAGGCACTGCCTGCAGTTTTAGAGCCAAGACAAGTTGCAGAGAAAATACAAGGTGCCATAGATTTTACGTCTTACGATACTCAGGCATCAGCATCAGTACGAGCTCATTTGATATCACAAATGATGGAACAGTTTTTCTATCCTATTAATCGTCATATTGATCTTGAAAAGAAACTATCAATAATGATTCGTGAGGGATATGTAGGGCGCAACCCTAAAGATGGATCACTAAATACTCGCCTTCAGAATGGTTATGAAAGATTAATGTCGGGCGAAGATGATTCATTTAGGTTCCCAGCCGTAACCTCTACAGCCCGCAGTCTAGCTTTTATAGGTTGCTCAGGTAGTGGCAAAACCACCACTCTCAATAAAATCTTATCGCTCTACCCGCAAGTCATTTATCATCCAGAATTAAATTTTACTCAAATAGTTTATCTAAGGGTGGACTGCCCTCATGATGGCTCACTCAAAAGTTTGTGTCTGCATTTTTTTAGGGCAATCGATCAGGCACTAGATACCAATTATGAAAAAAAATATGCTCTAAAACGTCATGGTGTTGAAACACTGCTGAATTTGATGCGACAAATCTCTAACCATCACGCCATCGGAATATTAGTGATTGATGAGATTCAGCATCTGAGTATTAATAAATCAGGGGGTGCTGAAAAAATGCTCAATTTTTTTGTCACTCTCGTAAATACTGTCGGACTTCCAGTTGTTATGGTCGGAACTCCTAAAGCAAGATTTATTTTCGAAGCGGATCTACGTTCTGCTCGCCGTGGTGCAGGATTTGGTTCAGTTTTTTGGGAACAAATGAAGCAGGAACCTGATATAAAGTTAGGTGACGGAAAAACAATGCGGTCAGAATGGAATCAATTCACCGATAAATTATGGAGACTTCAATGGCTTAAAAAGTCAGATATTATTTTATCTAATCGGGTTCGAGAGCGTTGGTATGACCTATCTCAGGATATTCTAGATGACCCCTGCCGTCAATCCCGTATATATAAACTTGGGAGATTTTGATTACGCAGCCTGACGATAATAATCAAACCACACCTGTCTTGGCGATTTATAGCCTAAACCCTTTTGAATCCTAGTCTGATT
>NZ_CAJHBH010000048.1:0-24286 GCF_904846585.1 Psychrobacter sp. H7-1 | reverse complement strand
TGATGTTAAATCACGATCATTCACTAATTCGATGACCAACCTAGCTAAATCGACATACGATGCAGGATGGTTTGAACTCAAAAGACAACTGGAATATAAATGCAAGTATGCAGGTTGTCAGCTTGAGATAGTGAATGAGAGTTACACTACCCAAACCTGTTCGTGCTGCCTTAAAATAAGTGATAGTAGTCCAAAAGGTAGAGCAGGTCTTGGAATAAGAGGATGGAGGTGTGCTGAGTGTGGCACATGGCATGATAGAGATATCAATGCCGCTAAGAACATCCTTGCGGTCGGGCTTGACCGTCTAGCTGTAGGAATTCCCTCGGTTTAGCGAGGGGAGGAAGTCAAAGTGATGATTTTAAATTGATCGATAAACCCATGTGCTGTTTGTTATAGTAAAAAGCCTCATAATCTTAGAGAGTATATCTATTTATGACACATTCACCCTTGTCACCAGGATCAGATAGCGCCCCCATTAGCCCTCCCCTGCATATCGCCACACTAAGCTGTGTACGGGCTGGAAAAGCCATGCCCTTCACTCGAGAGCAGCTTAGCGCCATTAATAAAATCCCTGTTAAGCAGCCAGTGGCCATCAATTACATGGGGCTTGTGAGCGATGAGCAGGCAGATCGGCGCCATCATGGCGGGCACCTAAAGGCAGTACATCAGATGTCTACGGCCACTTATGATAGGCTAAATATTGAATTTGGGCTTAAGCTTGAACCGGGGTTATTGGGTGAAAATTTAACCACCACGCCCGTTTTAGGTACAGACAATTTAACTGAGGCAAACGTATGTATGGGCGATGTCTATCAATATGGAGATGGCGAGAGTGCTGTACAGCTTTGCATCGTGCAGCCTAGACGGCCTTGCTATAAGATTAATGATCAAATTGGGGTGACGGCCAGTCATAGAAATATCGCCTCTTGGATCACCCAGCAAGGTCTCTCTGGCTGGTACTTTAAGGTGGTCAAAGAAGGGGTTATTGATAACGGTATGCCCGTCTATTTGATTGAGCGCCCTTATCCGTTTGCCACTTTACAATCGCTTTGGCAGCTTACCAATAGCAAAGAGCCTATTGAGGCCAGCATTATTGAGCCTTGGCTTGGCATAGACTGCTTAGAGGAAAGCTGGAAAAAAGCACTGATCAAAAAAGTACGGGCCTAACAAAAAAAAGACCCCAATAAAGTTATTGAGGTCGGTTATCTTTACTTGATATGCCCTAGTTCAGGGGCGAAGTTTGGATAACACGCTATTTTATTTGATAAAAAGCCTACTGCTTCATAAAAGGCCTACTGCGCTCTAATACGGCGGTTTTCTTGAACCTCTACTTGACCAGGCTGAGTGGCTTGTAGTTCACCACGCTTGTCCTTAATCTTTTGCTGCAAGGTAATGGCTGTCGACTGTGCAGTCACGCCCTCACCTTCACCCCATGCAGAAGTCATATTGGTGCTACCTCCAGCTTGAGCAGCGTTTTGCTGCGCTTGGGTCACTGTAGTTGCTTGAGCGGTGTCATCATCTTGTGCTTGGCCGGCGGCATCCTGCGACATTTGGGTGGTCTGTGGCATCTGTCTCATAGCCGCTTGCTGCTCAGCTGTGCTGTCGTCTACTTCTGCAGCGTCTACATCGGCTTGGGTATCAGCGTCATAATTGCGCTGATCATCAGCTTCTAACTCATCACCAGCCATATCCATATTGGCTTGAGCGGTGGTTACTGCATGAGCAGCGGCAGGGTTTTGAGCGGGGGCTGCCGCAAATGCGGTAGCTGATAGTGCCAATACACCTGTTATTAAGGTAGATACCATCAAGCCTTTTTTGGCTGCAGCTTTGGTTTGCGTGTCCGTATTGATCGCTTTCATAGTAATTCTCCATACTTTATTTTATGCTAAAGTAGTTTTTAATAAATAATTATTGAACAGTCTGTTAATAGTTAAGCCTAAACAGTTATCTAAGCTTTGAGCACACTTGGTAACTGCTCATGGCTGAGCTATCTCAATGACCGATTAAAAAAAGCGATTTATATCGCCTAGTCGTGATCCCTAATTAAACTTGTCCGTTTATAGTGAAAGTATAAAAATAGTGAAAGTATAAAAAAATATAAACGAGCCTTTGGAATTAACTTATGGGCCAAGCTTTTTATTTCGTTTTCTAGTATACGAGCACCAATTGCAATTTTTAGAGTGGCTTTGTAAAGTTTTTCTTGCCAGCTGTAGCTTTTAAGCGCGCTTACTTACTTGACTGTTATTTTTTGGTATATATTGCTGCTATAGCCACAAGCTTAGTAAATAAAGGGCTTTGATATAAAAATTCTTTTTATTAAGCTCTGGTTTTTACAATGACAGTTTTATAAACCCAAGCTTCATAGCATCATACAACACCCAGATTTAGTTTAACTGTACTTCATAATAGCGTTAAAAATTTACTACGATATCGCTCTAAACATAAGAGATATATTTAACGTATAATTTAAATTATTTTTTATTTATCCAAACCCCAGTGTTTGCGAGACTAATATGACTTCTTATTCTGATCCCAATAAAAAGACCCCTGATGAGGCGTCTACTGAGCTTAAGGTGGATGCAGCTGCTGCTACCCAAGGCCCTGATGATTTCAAGCCTTATACTGCCGCAGAAACCAAAGCCAAACCAAACTGGCTATGGGTATTACCCCTTATTTTATTGACCTTGGCGGTTGGTCTATTTGCCGGTCGTATGTGGGGCCAAAAGCAACTTGAAGACAACAGCGCAGAAACGCAGAGATCTGTCGTGCCTGAAGGCGGTACAGCTACTGGTATCACTGAAATAGAAAAGCCGGTCAATCAAAAGCCGGTACTGACGGTTGAAACCGTTACCCCAACTCAGTCAAGTGTGGCCAATGACATCTCAGCAGACGGTACCATCAGTCCTGAGACTACCTCTAGTGTGAGCGGAAAAGTAAGTGGGGTAGCTATTGATCAGGTTCTGGTACAAGAGGGAGCCCGAGTCAAAAAAGGACAGGTATTGGCCGTCTTTGATACCGATGCCATGCGCCAACAAATTATTCAGTCTCAAGCTGAGCTGGCAGAAGCTCAGTCTAGCTATGACTTGGCCAAGCGAGATGCCGAGCGGGTACTACCTTTATTAGAGATTAATGCCATTAGCCAGCAAGAAGCTGATCGTTATGTGGCCACTGCCAATCAAGCTGCCGCTTCTGTGGCTGCCTCTAAGGCGCGCTTGAACAATCAAAACCTAAATATGCAAAATGCCAAAGTAGTGGCACCCGTCAGCGGGGTCATTAGCGAAAAAAATGCCAATGTTGGCAGCGTTCCTGGTCCTGAGCCTTTGTTCACCATTATCGAGGAGGGCAAGCTTGAGTGGCAGGCCCAAGTGGATCCTAATAAAGTGGGAGAAATCAATATTGGTACGCCGGTGGAAGTGAGCCTACCCAATAATAAGAGCGTGGCCGGTAAGGTCACTCGTATTTCACCCACTGCTGAAGATGGCAGCCGCCAAATTACTATTTATGCCGCTTTAGCGCCTAATCCCAATGCGCGCGCAGGGATGTATCAACGCGGCACCTTTAAGCTTGGTAGCGATGCCAAAGTGACCATCCCTGTCAGTGCTGTGGTCAGTGAAGATGGCTATGATTATGTGATGCAGGTCAAAGCGGTGAAGGATGAAAATCGCGACACCATCTACCGCGTCAACCGAGTCAAAGTGAAGCTGGGTGAGCGTCAAGGCGACCGTGTGGTTCTGCTTGAGCCGCTACAAGGTGACGGCAATATCGTACGTCAAGGTGGCAGCTTCTTAAGTGACGGTGATGTGGTGACTTTGGCCACAGCCACACCCCAGCCAGCTAAGTAAGTAGCTTGAGGGTATCATCTATTCGCTGATACGACGGGACATCGATGTTGATGTCCTGTCCTTGGCATCGACAGTGACTATTTGTGCTGATCCTCAAGTTATACTGGCCCTCAAAGCATATTTATTAAACGTTATGGTTTATCTACTGCACCGCTGATTTCGACCCATTTGTCCAACCAGGATATTCTTTATGAGCCTCAACGTCTCAGCCTATTCAATAAAAAATCCCCTTGTGGCGATACTGCTATTTGTGCTTCTTACCTTAGGCGGTATCTATGGCTTCCTGAAAATGAAAGTGCAGCAGTTCCCTGATATCGACTTACCTGCTGTGGTGGTGACCGTCACCCTACCCGGTGCGGCACCCAGTCAGCTTGAGAATGATATCGCCAAAAAAATTGAAAATAAGCTGTCTAGTATTGAGGGGGTGAAGCACATGCGCACCACCTTACAAACTGGGGCGGCAACCATCGCAACTGAGTTTGTGTTAGAAAAAGACATTCAAGAAGCGGTAGATGATGTGCGCTCAGCCGTCGGTGAGGTACAAGGCGATTTACCGGCTGCCGCCAATGATCCTATTATCACTAAGGTAACCACCGCAGGCTTGCCCGCAGTCACTTATACCGTGGCCGCTAATGGCATCAGCCCCGAAGATTTATCTTGGTTTGTGGACGATATCATTAATAAGCGCTTATCTGATATCAAAGGGGTGAGTACGGTAAGCCGTGTCGGCGGGCTTGAGCGTGAAATCAGCGTTGAGGTCGACCCCATTAGTTTAAATGCGCTGCGCCTGCCCATCACTCAGTTATCTGAACAAATCACAGGGCTACAGCAAGACAGCTCAGGCGGTGAGTCAGAGGTCGGCAATAGCAAACAAAACATTCGCGTCCTAGGCGGGATACAAACGGCGCGTGAGCTTAATGACTTGCAAATTGCACTGCCTACAGGGGGTACTCAAGCGCTTGGCAGTATGGCAACCATAACCGATGGCACGGCTGATGTCTCCTCTATTGCCAAACTTAATGGCACCACAGTGGTGGCCTTTAACGTGACCCGCTCACGTGGCGCCAGTGAAGTCGAAGTGGTCAAGCTGGTCGATGCCGAGCTTGCCAGGCTACAAAAAGACATGCCCAATTACACCATTACCAAGGTGTTCGACCGTGCCACTCCCATTGATGAGGACTATCAATCGTCTTTAAGAATGCTCATTGAAGGCGGCCTATTGGCTGTGGTGGTGGTGTTCTTATTCTTACGTAACGTGCGCGCGACCATTGTTGCTGCCGTGGCTCTGCCGTTGTCGGTTATACCCACCTTTTTGGGGATGTATTTTTTTGATTTTAGCTTAAACCTCATTAGTCTGTTGGCCTTATCGCTAGTGGTCGGGGTGTTGGTAGATGATGCTATCGTTGAGGTTGAAAACATCATGCGCCACTTACGCATGGGTAAGACCCCTTACCAAGCGGCGATGGAGGCGGCAGATGAGATTGGTTTGGCGGTTGTCGCCACCACCTTTACCTTGATTGCGGTGTTCTTACCGACTGCCTTTATGAGCGGTATTGTGGGACAGTTTTTCCGTCAATTTGGCTGGACGGCAGCCATTGCCATCTTTGCCTCATTGATGGTGGCCCGTCTTATCACGCCCATGATGGCCGCTTATATCTTGCGGCCTGAAAAGCACCACACCGAAAAAAGTGGCCGAGTGATGCAGATGTACCTAAAAGCGGTGAGCTGGACATTACACCATCGCTGGATTACGCTTGGTACCACCCTAGTGCTGTTTTTTGCCTCCTTAACTTTGGTGAAGCTGCTGCCCACCACGTTTATTCCTGAAAATGACATCGACCAGACCCGTATTGGTATTGAGCTGACCCCAGATGCTACTTTGGAAGACACCTCTCGCATTACTCAGATGGTTGAGGAGAAGGTGTCAAAAATTGAGGGGGTAAAAAGCATATTAAGCGTCATTGGCGACCCACAGCAAGCCAGCTTGGACTCCACCGGTGGTGGCCGTGCAGAGAACGCTGCCAGTATGGACATTGTGCTTGAACCGCGCAATGCCAGACCGACCAAAATCGAGATTGAACGGGCCATTACCGAGGCCTTAACCGCTGTGCCGAGCGCCCGCTTCGATGTGGGTCTGTCTAGTGGCGGCGAGTCCGGCTATAGCTTCTCACTGACCAGCACCAACCCTGCCCTACTGGATCAAACCGCGCAGCAAGTGATGACCGAAATTCGCTCATTGCCACAAGCCGGCAGTGTCACTAGTGACCGAAGCTTGCCTCGTCAAGAGCTGTCCATCATCCCCAATCGCATGGCTATGGCAGATCAAGGCGCGACTACCCAAGGGGTTGCCGATACACTACGTGTGGCGACTATGGGCGACTATGAGCAGCGTTTATCTAAGCTTAATTTAGACACCCGTCAGGTACCCGTCGTGGTGCGTCTCCCCGATGAGGCAAAAAACAATGTCAGCCAATTGGGCGACTTATTTGTGCCCAGTACTGCCGAATCTGGTGCGCGGGTGGCAGAAGTGGCCGATTTAGCCTTTGGTACTGGCCCATCAGAAATCTTGCGCTTCGACCGAGAACGCGCCATCACTATCAATGTGCAGGTAGCAGGTGGTGAGCTTGGTGGTCTGGTCAAAGCAGTTAAGGCGCTGCCCTCATTGCAGCCAGGCAGTATCCCTGATGGGGTATCGCTCATTGACCAAGGTCAGGCAGAGAGCATGGCCGAGCTGTTCGGCGGCTTCGTGATTGCCATGAGTGTTGGTATCATCTGTATCTTTGGGGTGTTAATCCTTTTGTTTGGCAAGGTCTTGCAGCCATTTACCATTTTAATGGCGCTGCCTTTATCTATTGGTGGTGCTTTTGTGGGACTGGCCATTACTAACAGCAGCTTATCTATGCCCTCGATGATTGGCTTTATTATGCTAATGGGTATTGCCACTAAGAACTCTATCTTACTGGTCGATTATGCTATTTTGGCTGAGCGAGAACACGGCTTAAACCGCTTTGATGCGCTACTTGATGCCTGCCGCAAACGGGCGCAGCCAATTATCATGACTACCATTGCGATGGGTGCAGGCATGATGCCGTTGGTGTTTGGTTGGGGCTCAGCAGACCCTACTTTCCGTCAGCCTATGGCAGCGGCGGTATTAGGTGGTCTTGTGACCTCTACCTTGCTAAGCCTGATTGTCATACCTATGGTGTATACCTTTATGGATGACATATCAAATTGGTTTGGCAAATGGCTACGTCCGCATGGCAAGACCGACTAAAATTAGCGGCTTTTATCACATATAAATAGCGCCTAATTATAAATAACCCCCAATATTTTTTGCTATCTTTAGATGACCCTTTTTATTTGAGGCCTGATTATGACCGTCCCTAGTGATATTACTATTGCCCAAAATGCCACATTAAGACCTATTGTTGATATTGCTAAAAAAATAGGGCTTTCAGCAGATAAGATTGAACCTTATGGCTATTACAAAGCCAAGATTAACCCAAATGATGTGTTTGATATGCCCGCTAAGTCGAGCAATAGCAAACTGGTATTGGTCACCGCCATTAATCCCACTCCAGCCGGTGAAGGTAAGACCACCGTCGCCATTGGGCTGGCCGATGCGCTAAACCGTGTACATCATCAAGACCAAAACGGAAAACGTACTGTTGTGGCGCTACGTGAGCCATCTGTGGGTCCTGTGTTCGGCATTAAAGGCGGCGCAGCAGGGGGCGGCTATGCTCAAGTGCTGCCGATGGAGGATATCAATCTACATTTCACTGGCGACTTGCATGCCATTGGTGCGGCCAACAACTTACTTGCCGCCCTAATCGATAACCATATTTATCAAGGCAACGCGCTCAATATTGACCCAAAGCAAGTGGTGTGGCGCCGAGCGGTGGATATGAATGACCGTCAGCTGCGCAATACGGTCACTGGTCTAGGCAAGCCTGCCGATGGGGTAATGCGCGAAGATGGCTTCGATATCACTGTGGCCTCAGAGGTCATGGCGATTTTTTGTTTGGCCACTGATTTGGCAGATTTAAAGCAGCGCTTGGGCAATATCTTAGTCGCTTATAACCAAGACAAGCAGCCCATTTATGCTAAGGACCTCAAGGCTCATGGTGCCATGGCCGCCTTGTTAAAAGATGCCATTAAGCCAAACTTGGTACAGACCATTGAGGGCACGCCAGCCATCTTACACGGTGGCCCTTTTGCCAATATCGCTCATGGCTGTAACTCGGTCATTGCCACCCGTACTGCCATGCATTTGGCCGATTATACACTCACAGAAGCAGGCTTCGGTGCTGACTTGGGTGCAGAGAAATTTTGTGATATTAAATGCCGACTGGCCGGTCTTACCCCCGATGCAGCCGTGGTGGTCGCGACCATTCGTGCCCTTAAATATAATGGTGGCGCAGCCAAAGATGCACTAAAAAATGAGGACCTAACTGCGCTTGAGCAAGTACTGCCCAATCTAACTAAACACATTGAGAACCTACAAGAAGTATTCGGTCTGCCTGTGGTGGTCGCGATCAACCAATTTGAAAGCGACACGGCTGCTGAAATCGAGATGGTACGCAAAGCCTGTAAACGTCTAAAAGTAGAGGTGGCGTTAACTCAGGTGTGGGAAAAAGGCGGCGCTGGTGGCGAGGATTTGGCCCGCACCTTGTTGGCGCTGTTAGAGACACATAACGACCAGCCGCAAAACTTTGGGTTTGCGTATGACAGTAACAAACCTATTGTCAATAAAATACGCACTGTCGCCCAGCGCATTTATGGTGCCAATGATGTGGATATCAGTGTGACAGCGGCAGCGAAGATTAAGCGATTAGAAGCGTTGGGGCTTGATAAAATGCCTATTTGTATCGCCAAGACTCAATACTCGCTCAGCGATGACGCCAAGCTATTAGGGCGACCCACCGGCTTTAACATTCATGTGCGTGATATCAGTGTGTCTAACGGCGCCGGCTTTATTGTGGTCATCTGTGGCCCTATCATGAAGATGCCCGGCCTACCAAAACATCCTTCTGCCGAAAACATTGATGTCGATGAGAAGGGGAACATTACCGGACTGTTTTAACCATAACAGCTCCTGTTTATGCCTCCTATTTGTGAAACCTATGAGCAGCACTTTGGTCTTTACCAATGTGCTGCTTTTTAGTGATACAGCCTAGTTTGCCTCGATTCTAGGTGCAGATTTATCAGGCCTATTTTTAGCGCATGATAGGCTAAATCAGTTGATATCACTCGCTTAGTGTATATTCTCTAAAGTGACTTTGTTTAGGAATTGTTAACTAAATGAGCCTTGTGTTTACAATTCTGTTAAATTTCAGTAAGGTCATAACTAGACCACCCTTAAGCCTTTCTCAAGGCAGCTTAAAAGCAAGGATGATAGGGGCGATGAAGGATCAACAACAAGCAGTACACATGGTACTGTGATTTTCTGCCCTCCTTAACCGCTTCGTTTAATTCAAATCCCCTCCTTTTATCCGCTTGCTGTCAACCGTTGTTTTTTATCGACATTAAGGGATGGGTGTATGTTTTATTTTTAAGCCAATTTGACCCTTATTGTTATGTTGTCGCCCTTATCCACCCCTTAAGCCAGCACTATTTGCTAGCCCAATGAGGAAGTTATGAAGCCTATTGCCCCCCTATTTGCCCGCTCGCCTGTCCGTTCTGTCGTCGTCAGCTTACGCCGCATCCCTGCGCTGCCTGCAGCTAACCCGACCGTATTGGCCACATTATTGGGCGCTTCGCTCAGCCTGCCTATGAGCGTTGCCCATGCCGCTCCTGAGGTTATGCCCTCATACAATGCCAGTCAAAGCGAGCAGGTCAATCGCGGCGCTTATGTGGCGCGTCAAGCCGACTGTATGGGCTGTCATAAAGAGGACTACTCAGGCGGCGTGGCAGTCGAGGCACCGATGGGCACCATTTATGCCACCAACATTACCCCTTCAATACAATATGGTATCGGTAACTACACCGAGCAAGATTTCAAAAACGCCTTAACCAAAGGTAAAACCCCGACCCACCGTCTATACCCAGCCATGCCTTATCCTGATTATAACGCCATGAGCGACGAGGATATCTCAGCTTTATTTGCCTACTTTAAGACGGTCCCTGCCGTAGATGAAGCGCCTGAGCATAAGACCCAATTGCCTTTCCCCTTTAATATTCGCACCGTGATGCTCGGCTGGAATATCGTCAATATGCCAAAATGGCAAGCCCGTGATGGCCTAAATGACACCCAAAAATACGGTCAATATTTGGTCGATAATCTCGCCCACTGCGGCACGTGTCATACACCGCGCAATACCACCTTCGGTTATGACATGAACAACTACCTAAGCGGTGCTATGCTGGGCAATTGGCATGCACCCAACATCACACCTGATGCCAGCAGTGGTATCGGTAACTGGAGTGAGGCGGACATTGTCACCTATTTGCGTCAAGGCAAAATCCATCAAAAAGCGGTGGCTTCAGGCCCCATGAATGAAGTGGTGTATAACAGCACCCGCTATCTTAGTGACAAGGATTTAAGCGCCATTGCCAGCTACCTAAAAGCGGTACCTGCCATTACCACCGAAGACACCGTGCAACCAGTTAATAGCGCAGCCTTACCGAGTGAACATAGCCCCAACATGACTTTTGATCTGTTGGCGCAGATGGATTATCTCAAGCAAGCCAAGGCTCAAGCCAAATCACCCGGTGAGTCTTTGTATCTTAATCAATGTGCAAGCTGTCACGGGGTCAATGGTTATGGCCAGCCTGATGCTGGTTATGCCCCTATCGTTGGTATCTCAAGTCTCAGACGGGACAATCCTGCACCTGTCATTAATGTGGTGGCGCACGGTATTCAACAAGTACCAAATACCCGTCCTAGAATGCCAGGCTTTAAAGACGAGCTGAGCGCAGAAGAAATGGCGCAAGTGGTCAACTATGTTCGTACTACCTTTGGCGGTCTATCCAATAGTGACGTATCTGCTGATGATATTAATGGGCATTTGAACCGAGGTGACAGCGCCCCTTTTTTGATTAAAAATGCCGGCTGGCTTGCTGTATTAGGCATTATCGCTGGTCTGATTGTATTGGTTTTATTGATTCGCTGGCTGTTTCGTCGCCGTGCTTAAAAATGAATAAAAACTGACTCAAAGCATATTTAAGAAAAACACATATAAAATGGCCAAAATCGTTTTGGCAAAAACCATATGGCCAAAAGTAATAAGGATAAGACCATGCTAGACAATCTAAAATCGCCCACACGCCGGCAGCTGCTCACCATGATAGGCAAAACAGCCAGTGGTGCAGCCATGTATCAAGCCATGACTACCTTAGGCTTTGCTTCTGAATCTAGCTTTAAAAAAGAGCTTGAACTTACTGGGGCGCCAGCAGGAGCCAGTATTATAGTCTTAGGGGCAGGACTTGCCGGTTTGACCGCCGCTTATGAGCTAAGAAAGGCGGGCTATAAAGTCACCGTTTTGGAGTATCAAAATCGAGGTGGCGGCCGCAGTATTACCTTAAGGGGCGGCGATAGATATACCGAGCTTGGTGGTGAGGAGGTCACTTGCGATTTTGAAGAGGGCAACTACTTTAACCCAGGTCCTTGGCGCTTGCCCAGCCACCACTATGCGGTTTTTCATTACTGCAAAAAGTTTGGGGTTGAGATGCAGCCATTTATTCAACAAAACAGCCGTGCCTACTTACATCGCACCCAACACTTTAACGGGGCACCGCAGCGACTTGGTGATGTGCAACATGACATCCAAGGCCATGTCTCTGAGCTGTTATCAAAGGCGGTCAATGTCGGTAGCCTAGACCGTCAAGTGACAGGCGAGGACAAAGAAAAGCTGTTAGAAGCCTTAAAGGGCTGGGGCGCACTCGACAAAGACTATAGATATAAAAAGAGCCTTGAAACCAGTAAACAGCGGGGCTTTTCGGTGTATCCAGGTGGCGGATTAATGCCCAATGAGCAAGCCTCTACCCCGCTACCCTTAGATGATATTTTGCAATCAGGGGTATGGGGCGATATTTATGCCAACCACACCAACTATATGCACAGCCCTACGATGTTTCAGCCGGTGGGTGGGATGGGCAAAATCGGTGATGCTTTTACCCGTGAATGCCAAGATATGATTACGCTCAATGCCAAAGTCACCGAGATTCGCCAAGATGATTCTGGTGTTACCGTCTCTTATGTCGATAGTAATAATGAAGCCGGTCCGGTTAAAACAGCACGCGCTGACTGGTGTGTTTGTACCATCCCCTTATCAATATTGAGCCAGTTGCCCATTAACGTCTCAAAGCCAATGCGCGATGCCATAGCAGCTGTGCCTTATGAGACGTCATTTAAAGTAGGTCTGGAATTTAAACGCCGCTTTTGGGAGGAAGACGAATGGATTTATGGCGGCGTAACCTATACGGATATGCCGATTAAACAAATCTCTTATCCATCACAAGACATGTTCAAATCAGGCAGTGGCGTATTGCTAGGTGGCTATGGGTATGGCCCCACCTCTTACAAATTTAACTCTTTAGCGCCCCAAGAGCGTATTGAAGCGGCCTTAGCTTACGGCAAACACATTCATCCTCAATATCTAAAAGAGTTTCGCTCAGGGACATCCATGGTCTGGCACCGTATGCCTTGGACCCTAGGCTGCTACGGTATATGGACCAAAGAGACCCGTGATCAGCATTACAAAACGCTGTGTAGCATTGATAACCGTATCGTATTGGCCGGAGAGCACTGCTCACATATTCCTGCCTGGCAAGAGGGCGCCATTTTATCGGGCCTAGATTCCGCCAATCGCTTACACCAACGTGCCAAAGCAGTCTAACCCATGACTGTTCTTATTTGTCATGGATTACACAATAAAGAGGCTCTTTAATATGAAACACCTAACCTATCCCTCATTGCCTAATATGGGCATGCTAATTATGACCTCAGCCTTAGCGGTATTAACAGGCTGCTCGTCACAGTCTGATAAACAGGCTACCACCTTAGCCCAGACCACAGATAGCTTTAGCCAAACGGCTGTCTCCCCTGAAGTTGACCCGTATGCCAGCCGCAATGACGGGGCTTGGGGCGGCGTATATATGAGCGAAGCTGAGCTGACTGACTCTAATCGCCATATCGTAGATGTGAATGCTGTGCCACCCTTTGATAAGGACCCAAGCTTAGAGAAGTGGAATGAGAAGTTCGGCTTTGAGCATGCTTATACCACCACAGATGGCAAAAAGCTGTATCACGACTCTTGTGCTGCCTGTCATATGCATAAAGGTGAAGGCGCCCACGGTGCCGGTTACTATCCACCGCTGGCCAACAACAGTAAGATGCAGTCTAAGTACTATGTGCTAGACATCTTGATTAATGGATTTAGGGGTATGCCCTCATTCCGAGGTATGCTAAATGATGAGCAGATGGCGGCGGTAACCCAGTATATTGCTCAAGATTTAAATGGCTTTGACGTCAAAGTGACGGCAGAAGATGCCGCACAGCTGCGTCCTGCTGAGCCGCCCACGTATGATCCCTCGGATGAATAAGCGCTGTTATTACAATTACAAATAATAGGTAACTTATAATATCGCCTTATCCCCCCCGATAGCTAAGCGCCTCACTTAGATGAGGCATTTTTATATCGGTACTGTTTGCCAGATCCGCTATGGTTCGCGCTACCCGCAGTAATCGGTGGTAGCCTCGGGCAGATAAATTCAGCTTATTTTGTGCCATGGCTAACAGCTGTTTTTCACCGTCCCCTAGGGTAATATGCTCATCCATCTCGCTTGGGGTAAGCTCACTGTTGGGTTTGTTCTGGCGTAGCTGTTGGCTATTATAGGCAGCCGTTACCCGCTGCCTGACAATCTCAGAGCATTCGCCCGGGGCATTACTTTGTAAGTCTTTAATGGGCAATGCAGGCACACTCACTTGCAAATCAATACGATCTAATAGCGGGCCTGAAATTTTATCCTGATAACGCTGAACTTGTTCGGGTCGACAGCGGCAACGGTTTGAGAGATCGCCTTGATAACCACAAGGACAAGGGTTCATCGCCGCTACCAATTGAAAATTAGCCGGAAAAGTTGCTTGTTGATTGGCCCGGCTAATGGTGATTTGCTTTGATTCTAAGGGCTGACGCAATACCTCTAACACTTTTCGATCAAACTCTGGCATCTCATCTAAAAATAAAACGCCTTTATTGGCCAGTGTAATCTCGCCAGGCTTAGGGCGTGAGCCGCTGTCAGTTTCAGAAATAAATGTCAAAATCACTCCATATATTGCACCTTTTAGGCTATAATTACCAGAAATAAATGTCGCATATTACCCGAAATAGATGTCAAATTCTTGCAAATAACCATAAATAGATGTCAACTTCTTAAAAACTACCAGAAATAAACATCATAAGATTATGAAACAAACACGAAAAATTCCTGCGGTTAGAAGAAGTGTTTCTGGCCATATTTCCTATAGAGGGGAACCTATAGCTTTTGAATCTACTTTAGAACGTGATTTTCTAATTTACCACTCGTTTAGAGATGATGTTATAGACATTGTTCCTCAACCTATAAGCATTCCTTTTAAGAAAAATGGCAGAACATATAACTACACGCCTGACTATTTTGTTCAAGTGAAGTCAGGTTACGGCAAATCGTTACTTGTAGAAGTTAAGCCTAAAAAGGAGTGGCAAGAAAACTGGCGAGAATGGTCAAGCAAATGGAAGTCAGCAATAGCGTTCTGTAAAGAGCAAGACTTCAAGTTTTCTATCTATGATGAAGATAGGATTCATCACTATGCTTTTGAGAACCTTCAATTTCTTGCTATGTATAAGAATATTGCGGTATCAGAAGATGAGGTTAAGGCAATTATTGAAGACATTAGGCTAAGAGGTTTCACCACTGTTGAATACATTTTGGAGCGTTACTTTAAATCAGAGCTTTATCGACAACATGGTAGAAGGTTAATGTGGTATCTAATGATAAACAAGCTTATAAAGTTCGATATTTGGAGTGACGTTCGTAGCGAAAAACTTGAGGTATGGTATGAATAACGATGAAGACGACATAAAAGCGCCAGTGGGTATTGAGGTTAAGAGCCACTTTACCCCTCTTGAACGTGGTTATATTCAAATGGTTATTGGCGGTCTATATGTTAATAAGACCGACAAAAAAGAGTATTTATTAGTTGAGTTTTTAGATGATATAAATCAAGCAGTATTCAAGGATTTATCTACTCTAAGCAACCATGTACTAAGTGTGCATGACTTTGAGAATAGCGTCTCAGAGAGCAATGTATCAGTAATAGTAGATTTAAACGAAATTAGCGATAAAGACTGGCAAAAAGCGCAACGTAAATACTTAGCTATAAAGCCTTTACTTGGCGGTGTAGGTTTTAAGTATAACGGTGTTAAAGGATACGAGAAACGAGCCGAAGAAGTGGGAGTCTCTAGTCGCACGTTAAGGCGTTGGGTTGAGCAGTACCAGTCCACAGGCTCAATAGGCTCTTTGTTGGATAGAAAACGTGGTTGGTCAGAGGGTAAGGCACGTATCGAACCTGAAACTGACAACCTAATTAATGAAGTTATTGATGATTTTTACCTTACCATTCAAAAACCCACCGTTCAGGCAACCATACGAGAAGTAAATAGGCGCTGTTTTAAAGAAGGTTATGAAAAACCTAGCCCTAACACCATCCGTAAGCGCATTCACGATATTAGTGAAGAAAAGATACTTAAAGGGCGTGGCCAACGTAAAAGAGCTAAGCAGAAATTTACTGCTAAGGCAGGACAATTTCCTAATGCCAACTACCCCTTAAGCGTCATTCAGATTGACCACACACCAATAGATATCATTCTTGTAGACGATAAATATAGAAAGCCTATTGGTAGACCTTATTTAACTGTAGCTATTGATGTTTACAGTCGTGTCATCACAGGCTACTACATTGCTTTAGACGCTCCTTCTGTTACCTCTGTAGGCATGTGCATTGCCCGAAGCATCTTAAGAAAAGACGAGCTTCTAACGAGCTTTGGTATCCATGATGCGACATGGAATGTATTTGGAAAGCCTGCAAAAATTCACGTTGATAACGGCTCTGATTTTAGAGCTGAAAGCCTTAAAAAGTCTTGTGCCTTTCATGGTATTGATATTGAGTTTAGACCATTAGCCAGACCTGAATATGGCGGTCATATTGAGAGATTAATCGGCACTTTAATGAAGCAGGTTCATGGACTGCCTGGAACAACCTTCTCTAATATCAAAGAAAAAGACGAATATAACTCTGAAAAACACGCTTCTTTAACCTTGCATGAGCTTGAAACGTGGCTTCTTACTTACATTACTAAAGTTTATCACGAAACCATCCACTCAAGCATTGGAAGGACTCCAAATGAGCAATGGCGTATAGGTTTATTCGGTGATGGTTATGATGCTGGAATTGGCATACCTGCCGTTCCTGAGAACGCTCAGACACTTATGCTGGACTTCATGCCTAGTATAGAAAGAACCATTCAAAGAAATGGTGTCACTATTGCTGGGCTTCAGTATTACGACGCAAGCCTTAATAACTATATCAACGCTACTGAAAATGAGGGTAGCAATAGTAAGACCAAACGTAAATTTACCTTTAGACAAGACCCAAGAGACATTAGCAACATCTGGTTTTATGACCCTGCGCTAAAGCACTACTTTAATATACCCTTGGCTAACCAAGCCTTACCTGCTATGAGTTTATGGGAATACAAAATACTCAAAAACAAAGTAAGAGAGCAGTCTGGAACGGTAAATGAGGCTTTAATATATCAGGCGTGGGAAGATATGCAATCTCTTGTCGAAAGCTCACAGCAAGCTACTAAGAGTTTGCGTAGACAAGAGCAAAGAAGGAAGTCGCATAAGAAGTCTCAAAAAGCCTACGATGGGCTTAAACAAGAAGATAAAGCTCAAGATATCTTGGATAAAGCAAGTATCACCTCTGGAGATAAAAAAAATGACACCAGTATCCCTGATATCGACTTAAATGATGATTTGTATTATGAGGATATCGACTAATGAACTCTACTCCATACTCACACATACACGAGAAGTTTAGACATATCGCTCACCTGCCTGATGATGAACGAATTAAGTTTATTCATAGTCCTCGTTGGATTGGCTATAAGACCGCTAATACAATCCTAAGTCTTATGCATGACTTAATGAACCGACCAAAACAACATCGTATGCCTAACCTACTGCTAATTGGTGATTCTAATAATGGAAAAACCACAATCATCAAGAAATTCAACGAGAAGTTTGGCGATACTTATGTTGATGATAACGACAGAATAAATGTACCTGTTCGCTTAATTCAAGCGCCTCCTTCCGCTAATGAAAAAGAGCTTTATATTAGTTTAATTGATTCACTAGGCCTACCCTTTAGAAGTAGTGATTCGGGTGGCATTTTGCGCCATCAAGTAGTCCATTCATTTCGTGAAGCCAATGTAAGAATCCTTATCATTGATGAAGCTCATTCAATGTTAACAGGTACGGCTCGTCAGCAGAGAACAATGATGAATGCCATTAAATACTTATGTAACCAAATTGACTTGCCTATTGTACTGTGTGGCACTAAAGATGCTGTGCGTATCTTACATACCGACTCTCAACATTCTAGTAGGTTTGATGTAGCTGAGCTTCCTGTATGGCGCAATAACAATGAGTTTAGAAGACTTTTAGGTAGTTTTGAGAAAATACTACCTCTGAAAGAGCCTTCAAATCTTATTGATATAGAAAAAACAAACTTAATTCACAGTATTAGTGACGGCAACTTAGGTAACGTCAAAAGGCTGCTAAACGAATGTGCGATTGAGGCAATTAAAACAGGTGAAGAAACCATCACTCTTGACATTATTAGAGGTAAATCATGTCTAAGACCGACCAAAGGTTTACGCAAGATTATTGGTTAAAAACACTACCTATAGCTACGGTTCAACCTCTAGTGTTTAAAACGAACTTTCGTAAAGACGAGAGCCTTACCTCTTGGTTGATTAGAGCTTCTTTTAACCAGTTTTGCCCTCCCCTAAGTTTTACATGGTATCACTGGAGACCGCTTAGACTATGGGTTTATGACGTTGATAAAGGGTTTGAACACATTGATGCTCAAATTCAAAAGGATATAGCCTGCTTAGCTGAGGTTGATGATGAAGATGTTTATCAACACACCTTAGCTTATTTTGCTAAGTGTATTGGAGCTAACATCAATAGCAAGGTTGCCTACCCTTGGACAACTCCTTTATCTAAGCGTAATCGATACTCACGTATAGGCAATCACTATTGTCCTGAGTGTTTAGAAAGTGATGATGAAGCATACTTATCAATTTTATGGCGCTTCTCTTGGGTTGTATGTTGCACAAAACATAAAATTGCTTTGCAAAGTAATTGCCCTCACTGCGATGCGCCTTATCAGCCTCAACTAATTCCGATTGATATTGGAAAAATTAATTACTGCTACATCTGTAATGAAAAGATGAACGCACTAACAGCTAAACTTATACCATCAGAAACAGTATGTGAGTATCAAGCAACTGCTATTTCAGTGTATAGAACAAAGAAAGGTATAGCGTTTAATCAGATGGTTGATATAGCAGATTGGTTTGAGAGCTTGCTGTTCTTAATAAACATGACCAAAAAGGCAGTGAATAACATTGACCATAAATTTGGAAAGATATTGCTATCGCTTGGTGTTCTTCATGCCATTGAAGAAATCACAGTACCAAGAAGCAGGCTTAGTTTCGACCATTTATCCGTCAAAGAGCGGCTGTTTTTGTTAGAGAGAGCCTACAGGCTTATGCAGATACCATTAGAGCAATGGATATTAGTTTGTGAGCAACACGATGCGACTCAAAATAGCTTTCATTGGTCAAAAGATACAATAATTCCAAAGCCTTTTTTGCCAGTTTACAACCAACTCCCTAAGTCAAATAAAGCAAAGAGAAAAGTTGATAGCAATCTAAACAATCCCACACCACCTAGTGTAGTTATAAATCACTGGGAGAGACTCAAACGTAAGATGGAAATGCAAAAAGCTTATGAAAAACACCGTGAAAACAACCAAGAAAAGCAGATGTGATTGCTGTGGTAAGCGCAATACCATCATTCAAAGGCGATTTAAGGGCGAAGGGTATTGCCCTAACTGCTATCGTACTTGGTTTGTTAAAAAACCCTGTGATAAATGCGGTGAGTCAAATAGGTTTCATAAAAAAGAGTCGGTGAATATTTGCCGTAAATGTATGAGATTAGAACCATGCATTCGTTGCGGTAGAGATGCCTTCAAAAATGGCGCTAATACTCAATATGGCAGAGTTTGTCAGACCTGTTATGCAGGCTATTTTAGAGATAAAAAACAATGCTTTGAATGCGGTGAGTTGAAAAGTAACGTTAGTAGTTACAGCACCTTGATGCACAACCAACCAGTTTGTGCCTCATGCTATCAAAAACACTTTAATGAAACCTGCGAGTCTTGTAGGCGTTATCGAAAACTAATTGATACAGATAACGGAAGGATTTGTAAAAAATGTCACGAACAAGGCCTAATTCCCTGCTGTAATTGCAACAAGCTGATGCCAGCAGGTTTAGGTGAAAGATGTTGGGATTGCTATTGGTTAGATAGACTGGCGCATGAGATTAAGCTCAATAGCTACTTATTTTCGTCTGATTCTGTCAAAAATGACTATCAAGAGTTTGTATCTTGGTTATCAACTAATAAGGGCGCTAAGACAGCTAAATTGAAGAACAATAACTTCATTGAGTTCTTTATTCGCTGTGATGAACTGTGGGGTGAAATCCCCTCATATAAAATACTGGTACATGAGTTTAAGCCTGAAGGCTTAAGACACAACCTGACTGTTCTAAGATGGCTTGTTGATACCAATAGAGTTACCGAGGACTTAGCGGTTAAATCTTATGTTGCGGAACAAGAACGCATAATAAAGCTACTCAATAAATTTAACTCCGAACTACCTCGTGAGGTTTCGCAATACCACAAATTTTTAATGAAAAGACACCACGCTAAAGAAATAGCTCTAAAGACCGTCAGAATGAATTTACAGCCTGTTGTGGGTCTTTATACTACTTTTAAAATTGAGGCTGGTTATACGCCAAATCAAGAGCAAATAGATGCATATTTACTACAAAGAAGTGGGCAGTATAACTCTTTGATTGGATTTATCAGTTTTTTGAATCAAGAATACGATAAAAATTTGAGATGTAATCGCCCTAAGCAAGATGAAGTCGCTAAAGCTACAAAAAAACAATTAGAAAAAACTCTGATGGAGATTACAAGCAAATCAGAACCTCTGACAGCTAAGGACAAGCTAACATGGTGTCAGGTAGCAATGGCATTGTTCCATAATACAACTATTAGTATCAAAAGCCTGAAGCTGGCTAAAACCAAGGATTTTGGCAGCGATATGCAGATTATTATTTACCGAAATAAGGAGTATTGCATTCCAAAGCCTATAGGTGATAAAAAATGATACAGTATAAAAGGTTAAATACTAAATGCTCATTTAGCCCTTATTATTCATGGGAAAGATATATAGTTCCAGCAGAACGAACACAGCTCCTTGCATTAGAATGAAATAATCAGACAAAAAAACCATGCTTAAAGTTAAAAAAGAACAATTCACTGCTGATATTTCTGAAAATGTAATCAGAGAAAAAATGCCTGAGGTATTAAAGCTATTATTGATTGATAGAACAACCTTAACTCTTAAGCGTAATATCATCGGGGCTACCCAAAACTACATTGAGTGTGGTAAAAAAAAGTACGCTGAAACTGCTCAAATTACACCAGATTTAATTACGGGTGATATAGGGGAACTCAATAGCTTTTGACAATATTTCACGAAAATTCACACTACATCTTTCTGGAACGCCCTTTAAAGCAGTTACTTCAGGTAAATTTAACGAAGATGAAATATTCAACTGGACTTACGCAGATGAACAATATACAAAAGCCACATGGGATAATCTAGAAGAAAATAACCCCTATGAGAAACTGCGTCAGCTAAACCTCTTAACGATTGTCTAAATTTAGTTGACCACTACACCCCGACGCAAGACGAGAGCTGTGCTCGATTGGGGCATCTGCTCTGCTAGCCCAAGACAACCTGAACATCTATCGATAGTGAATGAGTTAGCAGAGCTAGCAAACCTGAGTAAACAGAGGCTATGTGAACTGTTTAGTGTGGTCAAGAGAAGTTATTATTACAATGCTAAAGACAAACCCATAGACATTGAGTTGGTAAAACTTAAGGCCCTAGTCAGACAAGCGTTTGAGCAATCAAATAGCTCATCTGGCGCAAGAACAATATCTGCCATTGTCACCAATCAACATGGCATCAAACTCACCCGCTACAGAGCAGGTAAGCTTATGGATAAGATGGGACTGGTGAGTCGGCAAATGAAGTCGCATAAATATAAGTCAGATGATGCTTCTCATAAAGTGTATGACAACGTACTTGAGCGTCAGTTTGCGCCTACTGCACCTAATCAGGTATGGACAGGTGATGTGACTTATATTCGCATTAAAGGCGCTTAGTGCTACTTAGCCGTGGTCATGGACTTGTATGCTAGACGCATTGTTGGTTTTAAGCTGTCGGACAGTCCAAATACTGCACTGACCACATCGGCTTTAAAAATGGCATATCACATAAGACTTAAGCCTAAAGGCGTGCTGTTTCATTCAGATCAGGGTAGTCATTATACCAGTGAAGCGTATGCTCAGTGCGTAGCCGAGTGCAATGGTATGAGGCACAGTATGTCGAGAAAATGGAACTGCTGGGACAACGCCCCAACTGAGCGCTTCTTTAGAAGTTTTAAGACGGAGTGGATGCCAAAGAATGGCTATGAGGATATTGATGAGGCTAGACAGGCTGTGAGTGCTTATATTTGGAACTATTATCAGAATGTGAGACCACATAGCTTCAATGAGTATTTAACACCGTTCGAGAAAGAGAGACTATATTTTAATCAAAACCTCTTAAAGACTGTCTAAAAATACTTGACCACTATAGTCTAATGATAGACTATTTATATTCTCCAAAAAATCATCCTCTTTTAGTATCGTATATAAGGTGTTAAAGCATTAAATGAGTGAGGTATTAGGTAGATGAAAACAGGCTTTGATTTATCCACCCAATCTATATTAGCTTCTAGTGAGAGTGTTAAAAAATTAAGAAACTATCAGATAGGGGAGTCTAAGCAAGTTTCATTATGGCAAAACAGAGGAAAAGATATTGTTTATGACGATATTTTAGGTCATACCTTAAGTTATTACTTACAAGGTGGGCACAATAGCTATAGAAAAACAGATAAAAATAAAAGAGGATCACCGAAAAGCATCTGCGTTATACCTGAGGGGAGCTATTCTCAATGGCATCATTCAACAAATATATTATTCATACACATACATCTAACGAACCAAGAACTCAAGAGCTTTTATGCTGAAACTTTTAATAAAGATGCTAGATTATGTGCTTTACCTGAGATGACATACGAGAAAGTCAGTGATGTTAAAAATCATTTTGAGGAGCTATATGATCTCTTACCCTTAAACAACCCTGCTCTAATGGATGAAGTAACAAATGAAATCATGGTTAGGTTGCTCACTATAGTAGATAAACGAGTCAAACCACTGAACTTAAAAGGAGGGCTATCAAGACAGACAACTCAACGAATTAGAGACTATGTTGAAAGTAATATAAATCATAAATTAACATTGAAAGAATTAGCACAAGTCGCCAACCTTAGTCAATACCACTTTCAACGTTTGTTTCAACAAACATTTGGCGCTAGCCCAGCGCATTGGGTCAACAGGCGCAGAATTGCTATAGCAAAAGAATTACTCAAAACTTCTCCAGATTGTCCTTTAAGTATCTCGCAAATAGCCATTGATTGTGGTTTTTATGATCAAAGTCATTTTACGCACACCTTTAAAAAAACAACTGGAGTTACTCCTAAGAAGTACATAGCATTAATAAACTAACAATGTATAAGAAACCACTCATTTAGTCGTGAATTGAACAACAGGGCATAATGCTTGTCTACTATGATATTTTAAGTTTCTGATTTTATTTTTTGTCGGGGTTTTAAGCTAATAATATGACATATTAAGCCGATTAAAATAAAGCCACAGCCCAAGGCTTCTATCTCATTGAGAACTTCTTGGAACATAAAACGACCTATTATTAAACCGATAATAGGTATCATCAGTGAAAAGGGGGCGACATGAGCAGCTGGGAAAATTGACAAGGCTTTTACCCAAAAATGATAAGCAATAACAGTTGCAATCATACCTAAATAAAAAGCAGAGGGCAGACTGTTTATCACGTCACCTGTAGTGATGTCATTTAACTCTCCAGTAAAGAGAGCCATTAGTAAAAATGGAACTGGTAAAAGTGCACTTGCCCAAATAACTAGAGATATAGGGGTGTAAACCAAGTTACGTGACTTGCCCCATGAGATAACTACATTTGATAAAGCCCATGAAAAAGCAGCCCCACATCCCAATATTACAGGGAATAAGCCAGACCCTTCCTGTTTTGTATACAAGATAACCATTAACCCCATTAGACTTAAGAAAATAGCTAAAATTGTGGATGTAGAAATCTTTTGCTTCAAAACGATCAGTGAGAGAAGTGGGGTAAACATTACTTGTAACTGTACTAATAGCGATGCCATGCCTGAAGGAAGGCCCAACTTAATAGCACTAAACAGTAACCCAAACTGCCCCAAGCCAAACGTTAAACTATAACAAGCAATAAATATCAAAGGTACATTGGGCTTTTTAATAAAAAAGATAAGAGGTACTGAGGCAATCAAAAACCTCATAGAGGCTAATAAGAAAGGGCCAATCTGACTTACCCCTATTTTCATTACTGCAAAATTACAACCCCAAATAATAATAACAGGCAATACTAGGGCGTGTTGAACATTGGCGACAAATTAATGGCAAAAAAAATAGCGAACGGTTAATCTTTAAGTTCTCACACAAAAAAGATATCGTTCGCTATGCCTCGCACTATGCTCAAAGATGAACACTGGACAAGACTAAAACCTATATTACTAGAACTTAATATCTATGACAAAGAAAATCTTAGACAAACGGTTGAAGGCGTGCTTTATCGCATGCGTGTTGGCTGTCCTTGGCGCGACTTACCCGAGTATTTTGGCAAGCCTAATACCATCTATAAAGCTTACCAGCGCTGGTTTAAGAGTAATAAGCTGATTACGCTGTTTGCTTTATTAATCAAAGACGCAGACCTTGAATGGGTCTTCATTGATGGTACTCATATCAAGGCGCATCAGCACAGCAGTGGTGGCAATGAGAACCTACAATCTATTAGTAAAAGTGTGGCAGGACGCGCGACCAAGGTTCACTTAGCAGTTGATGCGCATGGCAATCCGATTAC
>NZ_CAJHBH010000047.1:0-24430 GCF_904846585.1 Psychrobacter sp. H7-1 | reverse complement strand
GGGTAGTCGTCTTTAGCTTCAATTAGCATACGGACGGCGCGCTCTTTCATTTCGGGGGTATAGTTTCGTGTTTTCATTGTCGTATTCTCTCAGATAAATGAGTCTCTGACAATCCCGGGGCGGTTCAGATGTAAAGTGGTGTCCCCATAGCACATACTTGTTGGTCGGCACATAATCGATGCCATCTTTCATAGTATGGGCAGGCGTGGGGATTGAGTTATCTAGACCTAAAATGTGTTTTGCAAAGAATTTAGAATAAAATAAATAGCCACCAAGCATGGCTAAGACACCAAACAGTAAAACCACTGCACTGTTCATTTATCACTCCTTGAAAAGCCGAACGTTAGGATAGCCACTTAACAAGCACCATAACTTGTGGCACTTGGATTAGCTTACTTTTAACAGGCTAATAAAATAAAGGAAATTACTTTTTAAGAAGGCTGAATTCAATCTTATACTTTAAAGATTTGCAACAGCTTTCTTGCTCAATTATTACGCTAAGGATTTATTATACCGAATAAAAGGCTCGGTAAGACAGCTGACAATGGGTTTTATTCGCAATTGCCTCTCTAAATGATAGGCACATTAAAGGTGTGTTAATTATTAATTAATAGCGATTTGTGACCCTATAGTTTTGAAACACTTTAGGTGATTGGGAATTAATTGAGTTATATTAGAACTACTTATGACGATTATTAAGCGTATTGACGATCGTCATTTATTATCTATAGGTTATAAAAGGACTTAAAATGACCCATTATTTCGGATTTGAACCCACCAATAAATTATCAAATATGATCGAAGAGGCAGAATTAAAAATCTCTTCCAATAGTGATGAGGCCTATTATCCGCTTCGTAACAGCATCTCACATCAAATTGGCCTTGAGATTATTGATAACTTGCTGGTTAATTTAATTAGCGTGATTCCTGATGAAGAACGCAAAGCGAAAATGAAAGGCATCGTCAATAAGATTGAGAGCGCAACTGATACCATGCTCAACATCTTATTGGGTAAAGACAGCAATAAAGAGGTACTACCAAACTTTGATTATCTAAAGAACGAAACTTATTTTGAAGACCCCAATGGTATCATGCGTGTCGGCTTTAAACTTGATGAGGCGACAGCAAAAACCATCAATGAAGGTTTTGATTCAGTTACCGAAACGTCAGTAGATAAAGAAAAGCTGCAAGCAGCCCTCATGGCAATGAACCACGCCGTGGTTGACCATTTTATTACTCGCTTCTCTGAGACTTTACCACTTGGTATGTTCAAGCGTAAGTCTATCCCAGTTGCCAAGGCAGGCATTAATAAGGCACTAGAGGTGGCTATTAATAAGCTGTTTCCGCAATTACCCTTAGAGTCTTTAAATCGTTTGGTGGCGTTTTATAGACCTTTTATCATTGAAAAGCAGTAAATATTGATGGATAGCGTTAACAGGGTTGGCTCAAATTGGCTAATCCTGTTAAAATAGATCCTTTCAACAAAATAACTGCGTGTCCTTACTATGAGCCAAATCAGCAATCAAGAAATCGAGAAAACACTACGCAATTCAGAATGCTTAATCAGTAGCATTGAAGTGGCTGCTGCTTATGAGCGCCTGGCTGCTCAATTAAACCTACATTATGCAGGCCTAAACCCAATTGTTATGGTCGTTATGAATGGTGGCTTGATTCCAGCCGGTCAACTTCTGACCCACCTAACCTTCTACCATCGTATGCATTACATCCACGCAACTCGCTATCGTGACAACCAAGGTACCAATGAATTAATGTGGGCTTTTAAGCCAGACGTTAACATTGAAGGCGAGCATGTGCTTTTAATTGATGATATTTTTGATGAAGGCATCACGTTAAAGGCTATCGTACAAGAGCTGAAAAAAGAAAACCCAGCGTCAGTAGATTGCTGTGTGCTACTAAATAAGAAGCATGATCGCAAAGTAGAAGGCTTCAACGTAGATTTCGTTGGTTTGGATGTTGACGACCGCTATGTTTACGGCTGTGGTATGGATTTTCATGGTTATTTACGTCATCTTCCTGGCATCTATGCCATCAAAGAAGACAAACTGCCTTAATTGAAACACCCTATCAATTAACCAGTCTTTTAACTCAAAAGCACCTATATAGGTGCTTTTTTGTGCCGAAAACTTAGTCGCTTTAATATTTAATCAACAGCCGCCTTTTGCTCAAATTGTAAAGCAAGACCTGTATAGCGCTGCGTCGGCGTCTGCACCGCTTTTTGTAACGCACGTTTGGTACTAAAAATACTTACCTTTTTCTTAGCGCGGGTCACTGCAGTATAAATCAGCTCCTTGCTAAGCAGTCGGCTGTTGCTATTATCAAAGGTAACTGCAACATGATCAAATTCAGAGCCTTGCGACTTGTGAATAGTCATGGCATACGCGGTAGCAATCAGCTCATCATTAAGCAAATTGACCGCAATACCTTGGGTCTTATTCTCAAAAAACACCTCTAAACGGCCACCCTCACCTTTTTGCTGTGTCTGCAAACAAATACCAATATCTCCGTTAAATAGACCCAGCTCATAATTATTCTGTAACACCATAACCGGTCTACCATGAAACCAAGGACTTTTGCCCAAAGGCAGCTTAAGCTGCGTCATATGCCAGCGGGTCAGATAGTCATTGATATTATGATCTCCCCACTCCCCATTGTGTCCGGCAGTTAAGATACGAAATCGGTTAAACTCACTCATAAGCTCAGAAATAGTAAGGCTTACTGCTTCTGGCACGGATTTTGCTATGGGATGTTTTATTAGTTGATGGATTTTATTTAAATATGGAAGGTAGTTTTGGGACAGCTTTGACATGATTTTTTTATTGCTTAGGCTATTTATTAATTGATGATTAAAAACAGCCGTCTCTACATCGTCAGTCTCCCTATCAGTAGCATCACTGCCCAGTTGAATGTTAACGCTTTGGAACTGTAACGCCTCGTCATGGGTTAATAGCTGCCACACCTGCTGCATGTCCGTTGGTGTTGTATTAATCTGCGTGGCCAATTTACCAATACCCGAGTCGGCATGGAAGCGGCGGCTCTCTGTCAGCTGTGCATGAATGGGCTGCAATACATCAATACGGCATAAGTCCGCGAGCACTGCCCCGGCATCCACTGCGGCCAGCTGATTGGCATCACCTAATAAGATTAACCTTGCCCCTGGCTTAATGGCGCTCACTAAGTAATTGGCCAACTCTACACCGAGCATTGAGGCTTCATCGACAATAATGATGTCCTCCCCCAAAGGATTACCTGCATGATAGCGTGGTCTGCCATCTCTACCGATCCCCAGCAGACGGTGAATGGTCTTTGCTTCTTGCAGCTGCACCTCTACTTGAGCGTTGTCTAAAGCCGCTTGTAGTGATTCTTGCATACGCTGTGCCGCTTTACCCGTTGGTGCCGATAGAGCAAGCCCTGCGCTGTCTGTGCTAAATCTAATCGTAGCGCCCTCCCCTAATGCCTGCTGTGCATCGCTATTTGCCTGAGCCTGCTGTAAGGCAATCACAAGCTGTGCCACGGTATAGGTTTTTCCCGTACCGGGACCGCCCGTGATGATGCTAAAAGCGTTCTCATTAGCGACTCTAACTGCTTGTGCCTGCTGAGCATTGAGATTGTCAGGAATATGGATATCTAAGGGTTTTATTGGCTGATTTAAGATATTTTGTATGGTTTTAGCGAGGTTAAACTCAGCTTGCCAAGTACGATGCAGCCAGAAAGTTATTTTTTTGTCTGTCTCTAAGTGCTTGTCTAAATGATTGTTTGAATGATTGTTGTGCGGCTGATTACTTTGGTAAATGATGGGTGTTTGTTTTGAAATTGAGATATTTTTGCTTAGGCTATTTTCTTTGGCTAGCAGTGCCGATGACATCTGGGTAAATAAAGGGTGCTGATCTACATGTTGCATAAATTTGCTTAGGCTATTTATCAACCCTTTTTCACTTAACTCATCTGCCTTATTATCATTTTGCATTAACTCGTATAGCTGCTGAACCAACTTAAAACGCTCAACCAGCTGAGCTTTGCTGCTATTAGGTAGGCTTAACTGTAACCACAGCTCATTACCACGGGTCATCAAAATATTAAGTAGGTTAAAGATAGGATCACTGTCCTCAGAGTGCGCAAGCTCGCCTTGAGTATCCTCTTGCGACTGTGCGATAGCAGCCAAAGCCGCATCACTGTCAATCAGATCAAACAAAGGCCCTGCCAAACTTTGTAGAATATCGCGCTGCCACGCATAAAGCTTAGCTACCTTGCCCGCTACCCTGCCATGTAATGCCAGCTCAGTACTGTTTTGGCGCAGAGTTAATACAGTATGCCCCTCCTTCAACTGCTTAGCCAACACCATAAACAGCGATTTAAATAAATAACTGTCAGTCTCTACAAAGTTTGTTGACGTGTTGGTGTCACTTGGCTGTACATATGCCGCATACGTCTGAGCTCGGCGCTGTAAAATATAGTCACTAATGGTATCAGCCCAGCTCTCTTCAACGCGCATAGTTGCCGTATTGTTATTGGATTTCATTAAGTTATCAGACCTATTATTGGATGAAAGGTTTAAGGGTAATGGCTCAAAGGCTAAAAATAGATAATCAACTGTCAGCGATGCTACTGAGGCTTACCAAATAGCTTATCTAACGCTTTTACAAACTCAATGGGAATATCCCAAGTAACCAGTCCATAACGTGGGATGTAGTCCTCAGCGCGCTCTGTCATTGCTGGCGCATAAGTCCCCCGCAAAAATACATATTCAACAGGGCCCAAATACTTAGCCTCATTACCTGTATAATCGGCGATACGCATCGATAAAAAGCGATGCAGCGCCACTTGATAAATCGCGGCTTGTAGCCAATAGCCTGCTTTACTCATCGCTAATTTTAGGGTGGTTTCATCGTAATTGCTTAGGCTATTTCCTAAAAAGTTACTTTTATAATCAACCACATAAAATTTGCCTGCATGCTCATAAACCAAGTCAATCTCACCACGCAGATAACGATATAACTGGCTGCTACTTTGAGCTGTTAAGCGGATGTGTTTGTCAGGCTCATGGGGCAAATACCGCTCAAATAAGGTGTTAATTTGCTGCGCCTTAAAGGTTTCAGATAATCCCATATTAAAGCCCATCTCTGCAAAGCGCTGCTTGGGTGAGATGTCCACCAACCTCTGACCTGAAGCCAATAATGGCGTGTGCAAAACCTCATTAATCCAGCTCATTAATGCCTGATGCTGAAGCTCCCGCTCATCGATATGATAAGTCTTGTTATTCGCCCCTTGTCTGCTGGCTTCTAAAATGCGCTTTTGATGCGCCACACTGGCGTAGGCCAGGGGTAGCTGATAGCCACTGACCGCTCTGTCTATCACCGCAGGCCATTGCTCAGGATTGGTAAAATGTATCTTCTCAAAGATTTCATGCAAAAACGTACCCGCATTAGCGCCTTTGACAAAGCTAAAGCGAATGTCATCTACAGCTTTAATGGCTAGTCCGTGCTCCTGTATCTGGGCATTTAAAGCGCCATCTGCCTCGCTAATATCAATATATGTGGCATCATCGATACGCTCATCGACCACAGCCATCGCTTGTGTGGATTCATCTAATTGACGGGCAAGCGCGGTGAAGCTGGTCTTGGCCCAGCCATAAAAGTAATTGTCTCGCATCACATCAGAAAATTTATCGTATTTGATCGGCTCTAGACGCGGCTGAGTAAGGGTAGCCTGAGTACTGTCCGTTAAGTGATGAGTTTTGGCCTTAGTATCATTGTCTTGATAAAACTCATGCACTTTTTGTCCGCGTACCATGCCTATTGATCCTTTGAGTCTATCAGGTAGCTCAAACTTCGGCTCTGATGAATCAAACCAATAAAACACCGGCTTTAGATCAAACCCAGTCTTATCTTTTGGGTCTCGCAGCACCACATAAAGCAGCTCACTGGCACGGGTAAAGGCCACATACCCGAGGCGACGAAACTCCTCAAAATCTTCTTGGGTCTCGATATCTGTATAATAGCCTGGTGTGGTCGCTGAGTCTTTTACCGCTGAAAAACGGCGCTGATTACCAGAAGAGCCCTGTACCCTCTGTACCAAGGCATTAGGCGCTTGCTGAGCATTATACAAATACAGCCCATAGTCTTCTTTATTGCCCGACTTGCGGCTGGCACTGCCCATGCCAAGCACATAGACAATTGGGAACTCAAGCCCTTTAGATTTGTGAATGGTCATTAGCTGTACGCCAGATTCTGTCGGCAGTGGGTACTGCTTGGCCCAGTCACTGTTGGGTGCAGCGTCTATGTTTTGTCTAAACCACGCCAGCAGCTCATGTTCACCCATACCCATACCATACTGCGCCAAGATATCCATCACATGGCGCAAATCCATGATATGTCGATCGCCTTCAGGATGCGCCGCCAAAGCTTGCCAAACACCTTGCGGCTGAACACTGCTTTTATCTAGCAAATAGTGCATCGCTGATAAGATGCCAAAATTCTGCCAACGCTGAGCCGCTTCTTTAAGATAGCTGATGACATCTTGATAGCTTTTTTTGCCAGTATCCCCTTGGATACTACCGTTAGTGGCACTATTGGTATGAGCAGCTACTTTGACGGCTGCCTCATCGCTTTGAGCAACACCTGATTCATGGTCGGTCATCATCGCTTTGACCTCTTTGATGCTCAGCCCATACAGATGGCTGGTCAGTACGCGATTAATCATGTCGTGACGGTATGGATAGAGCATGGCGCTCAGTAAAGCAGCCACATCTTCGGCCATGATGGTCTCAAAGATACTCACGTCACTGGTGGTCAAAGTCGCTACATTTAACTTAACCAGCTCATCCTCTACCCGCTTTAAGTCTTTTTTGGCACGTGCCAGCACCCCGATGTCACTAGGCTGAATAGGTTTGCCTTTTAAGGTCTGGCCGCTGTTTAATAAAGCGGCAATATGGCGTGCTGTCACTTCATGCTCATCGTATTCAAGCTCTTTGTGATAAGGCAGATGCAAGACGCTGACAGGCTTAGCAGATAGCACGTCAGTAACTAAATCAACTTCTGTTGTTGCAGCGCTGCTTGATGTAGCGGCTTGATGACTGTCTAAGTCATTAAACCAGGACAACTGCTTCTCAAGCTTGGCTGCAGTAATGTGCTGATAATAAATGTGACTGCCGAGCTCAGCAAATTTGTTCTCGCTTGTCGTGGGCGTCGGCATACCAAACCAGCAGTTTAAGGCGTCAATGACCCCTTTGTTAGAGCGGCGGTTGATATCCAGTGTCCATAGACTACTTTTATCAAACTGGGCTTTCATATAATTATAGTTGGCAACATCGCCGCCGCGGAAGCCATAAATGGCTTGCTTTGGGTCGCCAACCAACAACAAAAACTCTTGATTAGACTTGGTATTAGTCGACTGCTTATCCTCATCGCCTGTCTGACTGCCTGAGTGCTGACGTTTATGGCTCGGCAGATAAATACTTTCAATCATAATGGCTTGCTCACCATTGATGTCTTGTGATTCATCAATAAGCGCAACCGGATAATGGTGGCGGATATAACGTGCCAGCTTCTCTCCCTGACGGCCGGTCAATGCCTGATTCAGACGTACCATTTGCAGGCTAAACGTCGTCTCGCCACGCTCTTCTAAAATGACCGGTAATCTGTCACGGACAGCCAGTACGATATGACGATTAAGCGTGGCCAACAATAGCAAAATATGCTGATTTAAACGATCCATCTTATCCATAATGGACATTAACTGGCAGATGGTTTCTAGCTCGAACAAGGCTTGATGCTGTTTTTCTTTATTCTTATTAAAGTTCTTTATTTTTCCGTCATCATTGGGGAACTGAGCATCTCTTAATGACCCCAATAGTTTTTTAGCATCTTCACTTAGGTAACTCTCAAAGCTCACGCCTTTGTCAGCGATTACCTCATGAATCTCAGTAATAAATTCAAACCGAGTCTGTAGACTAGATCGACCATTAAATCCTTGTGACTTTCGATAATCAGGATTTAAGTACGGCTGAATATCTGTCAAATCAAGCTTAGCAAAATCCTCTAGCAGCTGCTCCAAATCAGCGAAGTCAAAAGCCTCATTTAGCGCCACCTCATCAATAGGCGCAGAAATAAAGTTAAGCGAGCGGCTCACATAGGACTTATGATCACTAATATCGGTCAGCTTGCCTTGCTGCTCCATGAGTGCATATAGCTTAGGCTGCTCGTAATACAAACGGCTTTGAAACTGTCGCAGCTCATCATGAATAATACTGTCGGTCACCTGCTCAATCTGACTGTCTTCAATAATGGCCATACCTTGCTGATGACCTGTCTCACTGCTATATTCTGCCAGCCATTTTTGTGCCAGACTATCAAGCGTGCCCACAAACAGTTTATCAAGTGTGGTTAATACCAGTGCTGTGCGGCGAATGGCATCTGTCATCGGATAACTGTGTATATGATCCAGCAAGTAACCCACCAAGTGCAGGTTAATCGGGTCTTGCATGATGTCATCTAAACGGGCATTTTTTGCCTGCTCTACCAACCACTTAGCACGAATCTTCTTGGCAGTGGCTTTGTGCGCTGCTTCTCGCTGTTTGTCATGCGCTAAGTCTTGGTTAAGCTCATCGTCAGCAAGACTAGCATTAGCCGCTTTGTCTGCCTGTTTATCTGCCTGTCGTTGATCCCTACTGGCCTCAGGGGTGACCTGCAGGATATCTGGATATAAGTGCTCTTTATTGGCCAAATCTGCACTTAGGTTATTGACCCATTGCAGCAGTTGATAAAAATCCACCAAGCGATCATGAATACGCTGACGCATCTCAGCCGCTGCCGCTCGGGTAAAAGTGGTCGCTATAATTTGCTCAGGTGCACGCCGCGCCTCGATAAGTAGCCGCAGTACAATACCAGTTAAGGTCCAAGTCTTACCTGTGCCCGCTGACGCCTCGATAAGATGTCGACCGCTTAACGCCACATCAACAGCCGGTATCACCTCCTTGTTATGCTCCTGATGCGACTCATTGGGCACATCGCTGTCAGCATGCGCATACGAGGCTAAATCATCCACTAGCCCTTGTGCTTGGGTATCTAAGGTCGTGTTATCAGTGATGTCTGTCATAGGTAGATATACTTTTTTAATTATTGTCTATAGGATCAATATCGTAGCTTAATTACTCAATATGCCGGTCTAACTGGCTGATCTTATCCCTCTAGCCCATTAAGCGTGTCAAACATAGGCGAATACAAAGGCTGTGCCAAAGCCATCAAGGCAGTGGCTAGTGCGCTAAAGGCATCTTGATCGCGCAGAATATATTGCCAAATAGCATGCTGCGAGCAAGTGTCATAGACCGCATCTGACGTGTAGTTAGGGAACAGCCACTCTGAGAAATCACCTCGTTTTGGCCAATATTCAGCGCCCTCATCTTCTTGCGCTTTTAGGCAGTTATCCAAATAGCCAAGCGCATACTCTGGTAATAAGGTGAGCGGTATTTGACCAGATAGATTGGCAAAAATGGCCCACTTAACCAGCTCAATGACAGCATCCTCATAAACGATGGGGCCAAGCTTAAATGCTGTGGCTTTCTCAAGCTTTTTGGCCTTAGTGCCTGACTTATTAAAGCGCCAAATGCTCATACCATCATTTAATGCCGCCTGCTCAGCTGTGGTGCGTCTGGCAACCTGCCAATACAGGTGCGATAACCAAAACTTAAGCAGATGTCTGGGACTGGCAGAATTGGGCAGGATATTAAACCAGTGCTTAGGCGACTGCTCGGCATAAGAGATGCCTGCTTGTAGCTGCGCGCCTTTATCATTAACCTGTATGGGTACCACACCTTTGATCTTAATTGTTTGGGGTAAAAGGGCTAATAAAGATGCGCTCTGTTTTTGTGGAAACACACGTGTCAAATCTACTTGTACAGGATGCTCGATAGTGGGGCTAATAATCGGCAAGCCCACATCCGCCTCGTGAACTTCAATGCCGTTAGCGAGCAATTGCTCTTGAAAAGCTTGGCATTGCTGCTGCAGCTTTTGTTGTTGATTGGGTAAAGTGGTATGGCGTGCTACCCCAGCTGGCATGATTTTTTGATACATTAAAATTGGTGTGGCTTGAGCCGCTGATGTCTCTATACTTTGGGCGTTGTCTGAACCCATCGCTGGTGAAGCATTTGCCAATTGATGAATCAAATAGTCTTTGATCTGGTAGGTGCTGAGGCTATTCAAAAACAGCGGCTCTTGATGTGCCATCGCCTCCTCACCTTGAACCACATGCACCTCTTGTGCCCGTAAAAAGGCCTTGGCAGGATGGCGTACTTGATAGGCAAGTGCCCCTTCAACGTCAATCTCACCAATATCAAACAGCCGTTGGGCCAAGGCTTTATTATGCTCATTACCATTTAAATCAGCATCAATTGACAACAGATCAGTTAAGGCAGGCAAATTTTGATTGTCGATATCCCCCAATTGTCCCAAGCCAGATCCCAATAACTGAGCGATTGCTTCATAATGCGCTTTGTTAGGTAAGCTGACCAGCTGCGGATGTGCCTTAGAGTCTCGAGATTTTAAGGTATGAAATACCGCTTGCCATAGAGGGGCTGGTGGGAACTGACGCTGCTGCGCCAGTTTGGTTTTTTGCATCGCTTTATTTAATAGACCCTCTAAAGCGTCAAACTCAGACGGCTCATCATTAGCACCATTTAAGTCAGCTGAATTCTTTTGAGTTAAATCCTTTTTAGCGGAATCCTGTACTGCTATCTGCTGGGTGTCATTTTTATTGCTTAGGCTATTTTTTTGTAATGCAACACTGTTGTCTTCAACTGCCCTACCACTTTCTAGCGGTTGCTCAAATAAGCGCTTATCAAAGGGCAGTGCCGGATGCTCGGTCACCAGCCACTGTTTGACAAGCTTTGGTAAATGACGCTTTAAGCTCTCGGTAGTGGGGTCTACCACCTCTGACAAACTGTCGAGTGAATTGACTTGCCACTGCACCTCGCCTTGCAAGAATTGCAGCAGCTCGCTGACAGGGTTGGCCGGTAAATGCTCATGAGTATCGGTTAAACTTTGACCGTTATAAAATATCCAGCAGGCACTGCGCGCGCATAATAACGCATCTAAAAATGCACCATTGTCATCATCTTCACTCACTCTATCACCACGGCGTGATAGGGTCGCCTTCATCAAGTCATAGCGATTGTCACGGTCACGTGCGGGAAACTCAGAAAGATTCATATTGAGCATGACCACCAAATCAAAGGGCACATTTCTTAATGCCCCAAAACGGCCGAAGGTAATCACCCCTGTCGGCTCGGCACTCACCTGCTGACTCTCAAGCTCCGCCTCGATACTATCTAGCATAAAGCTGAGCTTCAAAGGTAGCTGCTCAACCCTTGCCAGCCTTTGCTCAACCTCTTGGTTATTGGTATTGTCACTACTGGCATAGTGTCGATAATGACGGTTGGCACGCAGGCTCGATTTAAAGCCGTTCATGGCATTATAAATGGCGCGCATACTGCGGGTTTGATCCACATCGCCAAAATAACGGTGAATCACTTGTCGCTCAATTTGATTCAGCCAATCCTCTGCCTTTAGCTTTTGTTTGTGATCATTACGTCTTGCCAGTAGCCCGCTATAAATGCGGCATAGGGCCTCAATAATTGGGGCATCATTGAGGCTCACTTCAGGCAATGGCAAGCTCATCTCAGCAATGGCTGTGCTTGGCCATTGATGCGCATCAAGCGGATACAAGCAATCGCTCATTTGTGCCTCTGGCATAATCAGCCCCAACGTTAACCTATCTAGCGCTTGGGCGAAACTAAAGCGGTAATCAAAGTCATTGCCGTCTAAGGTTTGCTTAAGATGCTGCTCATCAAAGCCTCTAATGAAGCCTGCCTCGACCAATAAATCACAGCCACGGCTCATCTGATCATGGGTCAAACCAAAGCTTTCATATAGCGGCGGTAGCATCAGCCAATCTAGCACCTCCGCGGCTTCAAAGCGGGCACTGTCACTGCCAAGCAGTTTATAAAACCCAATAATAGCCTCCCATAATTGGCGAATGGAGGCATCAACCACACCGGTGACTTTGGCCGGCAAGGTCAGCCCATCTTGACCCCTACCATTGACAAAGATTGAGCTAATCAGTGCATGATGGCGCTCCACATCGGGCAGCAGCACCACGATGTCAGAGATATGACGCTTTTTTGTACCCGGCGGCAGTGGCTCATTAAGCCAGCGTCCAATCATAATACGCAGCACCTCGAGCTGACGCTGCAAGCTGTGGCACGAATGAATACTGAGGCTATTATCTTGTGAGGATATTGACCACAGACGCTCTTTTTCAAAGCGTTTGTTCTCAAGTACCTCATCCTCATACCAGGCAGCAGCATTGGCATCATCAAAGCTTAACTCGATTTGCTCGCTAATAGCCTGTGACACTTTAACTGCTGTGGCTTGCTGGGTAGAGCGCTCATCAAGCATCAGCACATCATTTTGTAGCCGTCTTAATAAGCTGGGGCTGTTGTGAGGTTGATAAGAGGGGGCGTCATGTGCGTTATTATCACTATCAATATCTGCCTTAGCACCAAATTCATCGCTCAAGTCCCCAAACTCGCCATCTTCAAAATTATCTTGCCAATCCACAACGGCATCACCATGCAGCTCGTTACCGGATAAATTAGCAAGCATGGCAAAAGTATCACGAGACTGTTTACCCAGACGTGACAGCAAACTGTGCCCATAATCACGTAAAAACACACTCTCAGGGTTAATAATCTGCTGGCGCTGTAGCCACGACTTATCTACGATATCTGCCCAAAATAGCTTAGAGGGGTTGTAGTGCAGTAAGGTGATGTCCATGTAACGTGACAAACGCTGCAAAAAATCAAGCTCAGTCTGCGGTAGCTGCTGAATGGTAAAAATACGCAGTACTTTGGGCAACTGATCTTGCTCGCCCGCCTTATTGCTCTGTAATGCGTGCCAAAAGGTTTTTTCTAACTGGGCACGGTACTGATGCACATCAGCGAACAATTGCGACCACAGATAACGCTGAGCCGCTTCCAATTCTACATAATGCGCCACCAGCCATTCTGGAGTACCGCGTGCATATTGATCAAAGCGCAAAGACAACGTATCTTTTTCTGCAATCAACGCATCCACATCAAGCGGCTTATTAGCCGACCACAGACTTAACCAGTCCTCACGGTGGGTTAAATAGCGGTTAAACACCCGTGCCAAATCACTTGCCAGCTGCCAGATACGCGCATCTTGCTGTGCTTGGTCTGGCTCAACACCTTCTTGTGGCGCATCCATCAATGAGGACAACAATGGATATACCGGATGCTTATCATCCTCAATGATAGTGTGCTGATAATAGGTCAGATAGCCAAACAGACGCCACTGCATGACCGTGGGTGACAGCACTGCCACCTCAGGCACGTTAAGCACCGCCGCATCAGGATCAGATTGCAGCAGATAAGCATTATGCTGACTGAGTACATCTTGCATCAATGTCCACTGATATTGACCCCAGAACTTAGTCATCACAAGCGTACTGATACCAGCACGGCTGGCAATGGTTTTATCAAGCCAATCACCTAAGACCATTGACGGCACAATCACCACAAAGGGATCAAAAATAGACTGCTGCACTGATTGGTATTCGACCAGCAGTTCATCGACTAAGTTTTCGGTGCGATGTGATTGGATAATCTTGAACATAAGGAGGCAATCTTTTGTTAATGGAAGTTCAAATAAATACAGTCATAGCAAAGATACAACGCTCATATAAGCATAACCCATTATGACAAAAAGAAAACCATCAAACACCACTATAACGTCAACTACTGTCGCAAAGAGTTGACACCATTGTTATTGTTATTGTTATTGTTATTGTTATTGTTATTATGATTGTGATTTATATTCTGAATGTCGTCAGAATTACACAGCATTGCTACCTATAAAAACAGCGTAAATGTGCTGTTTGCTATAAATATAAATACAAGGTTAACTCCGACGATGTGTCGATGAGAGGAGGTTTGATTAACTCAATTATCACATGCTAAGGGTTTGCACTATCTATCCAAGAAAATGCTTCCAAAATTCGAGTCCATTGATCGTCAAAACTTGCTTCGAGCATCAACGGTTCGCCAGTAACAGGGTGAGTGAGCGATAAAGTCTGAGCATGTAACAGCATGCGCGTGCAATCATATTGAGTACGAAAAAATTTATTGTGGCGTCCGTCACCGTAGCTGGTGTCACCTATGATGTGATGGAACAAATGTCTCATGTGACGGCGTAGCTGATGTTTTCGCCCCGTCTCAGGTATTAAACGCATAAGACTATAGCGGCTAGTATCGTGCTTTTTTGATACTGCAAATGGCAGCTCAATCTGGGCTAAGCTCTGCCAGTGAGTGACCGCTTCTTGAGCAGGCTTGTCTAAGTTGGCAAACTTATCAGCGATGGCATCGGGCTTAAAGCTTAACGCATAATCAACGCTGCCCTGCTCTGTCATAAAGCCGCGCACCACCGCTAAATAGCATTTAGTAACCTTACGCTCAGTGAAAGCTTCGGTCAAGCTGCGTGCCACAGCAGCGCTCTTAGCAAACAACAATACGCCCGATGTTGGCCTGTCTAACCTATGTACGGGAAAGACATGGCAACCTACGGCATCACGGGTTAGTTGCATTGCAAATCGTGTCTCACCCTTATCAAGCCAACTGCGATGCACCAATAGACCCGCTTCTTTATTAATTGCGACCAGATGCTCATCTTCATAGATAATATCTATTTTATTGTCAATTTGGTTATCGGTGCCGCTTTCAATATCCATCTTTATCCGTCTTTTTTAGGCCTTAATTTTAGATAGGTCACCTTTAAGTCCTATCCTCATCTCAACTGTGTTTGCATAGCCTTTACTGTTCAGGCTCAGATTATAGTGCTTAGTTTCTGTAAAGCACTTTAACCACATGCCAACCAAATTTTGTTTTTACCAAATGCGGTGTCAACAGCTCGCCATTGAAGCAGACTTTATCAAATGCTGGTACCATTTGACCTTTTCTGAATTCACCTAAGTCGCCGCCCTTTTTACCTGATGGACAGGTTGAATGCTTCTTAGCCAGCACATCAAAATGTGCGCCCTTATTAAGCTTGGCAATAATCTCTTCAGCCAGCTCTTTGTCTTTTACTAAGATATGTAATGCGCTTGCCGTACGAGCCATAATGTACATCCTCCATAACTATCGATTATCGCGGCATTATAGCACTAGTGACTTTGGTTTTTAGTCCCACGGGTAGATCGTTGTTATTTTATTTACAAAATAATCTGATGGTTTTTAATCAGTAAGATACGCTGAGGCCTGCGGTTTATGTTTATCTATCAATGCCAAAAAAATGGGTAAAACGCTGGTTTTGTTATGATAAAATAGCTTTGTTTATGTGCCTATAGCTCAACAGGATAGAGCAGTTGCCTCCTAAGCGACCGATCGAGGTTCGAGTCCTCGTGGGCACACCAAATTACTATACCTTACTATACCATATTGCCCCGTATCCCTTATGATACGGGGCTTTTTGTTAACTTTAATAAACTTTATCGTACCATAAAGACCCCTTGCATACCGTCAATTTTACGGTAATATAAGCGGCATTACCGAAAATACCGTTAAAGGATACCGTAAAATAATGGCCAAAATTACTGCACCCCTTACAAATACTCAGGTTAAGCAGGCTAAAAATACCGATAAGCCTTATAAATTGTCAGACGGTGGCGGACTTTATCTATATATATCAAGTACCGGCACAAAATCTTGGCGCTTTGATTACACTAGGCCATTTACTAAAAAACGGGCCACGCTTACATTTGGTCAGTACCCTGAAATCTCGCTTGCCGGCGCGCGAACCATACGCGCCGAGTACAGGGCATTACTAGCAATTGACATTGATCCAGCTGACAAAATACGTGATGAGGCACGCCAACAACGCTTAAAACAAAATAACACTTTTGAGATTGTGGCTGCTGAGTATATCGAGCGCCAAACTCATCTATCGCAAGATACAATCGACCACAAAGCCAGATATGCTATGTATTTGAGCCAACACTTAGGCCGCATGCCTATTTCAGATATCAAACCAATTGACGTACTTGATGCATGTCGTAAAGTTGAAAAGCAAGGGTATCTTGAGACAGCAAAGAAAATGCGCTCGCTAGCAGGTCAGGTATTTAGATACGCAGTGCAGACGGCAAGATGTGAGCGTGATGTTACTCAAGACTTAAAAGGAGCTCTTAAGCCACCAGAAGTAAAGCATTATCCCGCAATTACCGACCCGGAAGAATTTGCTATATTGCTACGTGCGATTGACGACTATGACGGGATGTTTGAGACGCGTATCGCTATCAAAATAATCCCTCATCTTTTTGTTAGAAGTGGTGAGTTGCGCAATGCGCTATGGGAAGATTTCGACTTTGATGCCCGAACCTGGACATTCACACCGCGTAAAACTAAGCGCAAAACCGGCGTATCTCTGATCGTACCTCTATCTGACCAGGTTTATGATCTATTCAAACAATTAGAGCCGCATAAACGCAGCGATTTTGTATTTCCATCGCTACATTCAACAATACGGCCAATGAGCGAAAATACATTAGGTCAGGCTCTAAAGCGCCTGGGATTTAGTGGTGAACAGCATACGGTACACGGTTTTAGAGCATCAGCTAGAACAATGCTGGTTGAGCGACTCAAATACGATGAATCGTTAGTAGAAATGCAGCTTGGCCATAATGTGCGAGATATGCACGGTAGGGCCTACAATAGGACCATATTTTTAGATGAGAGGCGAGAAATGATGCAGACCTGGTCGAACTATCTAGATGAACTTAAAAGCTCAGTATAGCTTGTGACATGTCAGATAATGCCCACCCCACTTATAGAGTTGAAGGATCTTCTACCAATTTGTATTAAAAAGCCCTAACAGCTAGATAAGGTTTTTTTGAGCCTTGTTGGCGGGCTATAACGCTATAATATAATCAGATCTGTAACACTAACCCTCAACCCCATATCTTTATCGCTTATATATTATATTTACTAATATGTTATTATTAACATCCTAAAACGTTATAGATTTTTACTAATTTTACGTACTATGAAAATTGAGGTGCCTATGAAAAAACTAATCTCCACGCTTTTTGTTTCCTTTATTACCCTAGTCGGAAATTCTTACGCGACAGCCTGCGATGAGCTCAAAGCAGTCAATGTTCAGTTCGCTAAGGGCAAGAGCTCGTCGAACTATAAGGGTCAAATTACAGGTACACAGTATTACTCATACCACTTCATAGCAAAAAAAGGACAGAAATTAAAGGTCAAAATCGATGGGGGGAATGTCGACGCCTACTTGTTCAATGATAGATTAAAGGATTCAGTCTATATGAGCAAATATTCTCCAGAATTAGACACTGATGGAGCTTACACCCTCCCTTACTCTGGAGAGTATGAGCTTCGAGTGCTTCAGCCTCGTTCTCAGGCAAGATTAGGAAAGACTCCAAAATACAATCTTCAAATATCTATCAAATAAAGAATCCCTGAGGCTTATTAAGCACCAAGGTAAAGAATTCTTCATGTTATCTCTTATAGGGATAGTAGTTTTATATCCAAGCTTATTAATTATATCAATGGTTATTGAGCCTTACGTTAAAGATTTCACCCTACCGACTGTAATTTTAATTGAATCGATTATTATTGTTCCTATCTTACAAATAATCGCATTACCTTTGGCTCATAATTTTATCATCAGTCGCCGTAAAACCACCCACTTCAAGAGATAGATATAAGGCGACTTAACCGCTATAATCAATCATCTATTAAATCAAACCATCTACAAAAAACAGCTAAGACAAGTATAAATTGCGAGTACGCAGTGTTTTGGCTGGTAGATGGTATTCCACACACACTTTCAAACTAGCTCGTGTCAACAGACAATCTTAACGGTAGGGTTAGTTTGAAATAAGAATCTTAGATGCAAGGTGTGAATTGCAAGGCGGTAGCCACCTCTAAGATTTGCGGTCAGGCTTGACCGTCTAGTTGTAGGGATCCCGTCACTTTAGGGAGGGGAGGAAGTCAATAAACGGATTACCGGCCTTTAATAATTACAATCGAAATGTGTTTAAGTATAATTAAGCCCTTCTAGGTCGACCTAGAAGGGCTTTTTTAACGAAATAGGAGTAATGATGCCAAAAATCAGCGTAGCATTAGGCATGACCCTTTTAGTAGTGGGAAATATTTTTGCAGTTTTTTCAGACGCACTAATAAAAGACTTGCCAGCTGAAACAGCGTTATATCAATTTATTCTTTTTAGGCAATTAACCGCTGTCGCTATGCTTTTACCTCTTTGTTTGGTTAACAAAAAACAGAATTTGTTTGATGAGATAAAATGGCATTTTGTTCGCAGTCATATTTGGTTAGTTGGTGTGGTATTCATGGTAATATCCCTTCAATCCCTCCCCCTGGCAACTGCAAATGCTATTTTTTACGCAGCACCGCTTCTTATGTTACCAATAGGCTTTTTGTTATATAAGGATAACTTAAACCCTTCAACGATTATTGTATCTATCCTGGGTTTTATCGGCATTTTGATTATTGTTCAACCTAAGCAAATCAACATAGGCGCAATATTTGCGCTTTTAGTAGCGGCCACAATTGCTATAAATAATCTTTTAGTAAGAAAACTACCTCAAAACCATACCGTTTATCAAACTTTATTATTGACTAATCTAGTAGGAATACCTGCTGCCTTAGTATTAGCTTTATGGGAAAACAGCCCGTTTAGCTGGGAGTCGCTTACTATAGCAGCTTTATCAAATGTTTTTATTTTAATTTATGCCGGAATATGTGTAGAAGTATACAAAAACATCGAAGCTCACAAAGTTTCTAGTGCTGAATATTCCGGATTACTAGTCGCAGTAATTGTAGGCATTATATGGTTTAATGAAGTACCAAATTTAAGCTTGCTGGTTGGAGGAACTTTAATTGTTGTCCCTTTAATTTGGCTAGCAAACGCTGAAAGAGTAAAGTATAGAAATTTGAATTAGCAATTCCCTACTTAGCTTTTGCAAAAGGAGTGAGTTTCTTCACTAAAACTCACTCCCTCTAATATGAATATGCTGTTTTGTAGTTCAATCTACCACTGAATTAAATGATCTAACGCTAAATTATTATTTGGCTGTATGCCAAAAATAGAGTCCATCAAACTTTCATCAGCCGACGCATTTTCAAACACCTTCTCATCTTTGATTACTTTAAACAGCTTATCAAATGCCGCATTAATACGCGCACGCTCGTCACCCTCAGGGTAAGCTTTATGTACGCCATCGTATAAATCATTGTTAGCACCATAGCTCAAGTAATCATTACGGCGTCCTTGTGCCTCTAGGCTATCCTCAAGATATGCCTGGAATGCTCTTGCCGCCATTTCTCTTGTTGAAGACCAATACGGCTTGGCACGTGTTCCATCAAGGGATACCGAATTTGCTTTAAACTTAGACGATATAGGGCCGGTTTCAAGAACGACCTCTTGTCCTGACTTATCTTGATTGTAGTATGCAGCCGCCACTTTTCGCCATGCTGTTTGCTGCGCCGACTTCTATTAGCCTTCCCGTATATACTGTCAATCGCTCTTACAGCGCCGCTGGCATTGCCTGCATCTAAGATTAATTTTGTCGTCCTATTGAGCTTGTCAGGATTAATATTTAATTTTGCCAGCTCAATATCTTTTTCTGTAATCTTAAACACTTCAGGTGTATAAGTATCACCAATAAACATAGCATCTTGCAAGTCTTTAAAAGCCTTTGATATTTTATAATTACTAGCAAGGCTTGGTTTTTCCGTTAAATAATTACCTGCTCCAACAGCTTCTTCATTACCTAGCACTTCACCTAGAATGTTATCGATAGCATGAAACCATTCATGGCCAAGCGAGCCACCACCACGCATTTTAGTTAAGTTGATGACGCGCTGAACTGGCTCATAATGAGCAAGCGCTCCTCCTCTACCACGCGCGCCAAAAGCCATTGCCAACCTGCCGTTAAACCCAAGCGCTTTATGGTCAATACCGATAATATCTGACAAATCAAACATTGCTGCTGCCGTATTTTTTACATGAAACTCAGCGCTAGATTTTTCTTTTAAAATCCAATCTCCTGATTGAATGTCTCTGAAGCCAAATTCATTCTTAAGCTCTTTGGTAGAGTTGATCGCAACTTCTTTACCGCCCTTGCGCTCAATTTTTTCAGCAACAATCAATTCGAAGGTTGTTTTTTTCTTACCTTTTTTGCCACCACTTCCAGTCTTGCTGCTATCTGTAATAGTCAGCCCCCAGTCGTTATATTTACCATCTATGGCTAGATTTAGGTGTTTAACAAAGGCTGATGAAGTACGCTCAATAATTGCCCAAAATCTCTCACCAAGAGCTACCCATTGCTGAATATTCCTATTTGTAGTTAATGTCTCAAATGCCCCTATTGCATTGATAGCTTTTAAAGCAATATTGTACTCTTTCCACCTTTTAAACTTATTAGCATCTACAATGCCTTTGCCAATGTAGCTACCACTAAACTGGCGTTCGGGGTATTTTTCTGTAGCCCAGCTCATTACCCACTTTTGTGTATTGTATTCAATAGGGTTTACGCCCTCTTCCTTAGCCATTTTAGCAAGTCCAGCAATCGCTTCTTTGTATAACGCCTCACTCTCTTCTTCCATCTCAGTTCTTAATGCATCTTGCTCTGAGGATAGAGTTTTGTACTTATCTGCGACGTCTGTGCTAAGCATTGAGCCACCAAGTTCACCTGCGATAGCAACAAGTTCATTGTACAAATCACGAGGCGTGACACACTTACTAATGCGTGCTTTTAACGTATCAATACCTGATACATAAGCTTTACGCATCATCTGTTTTTGGTCGGCCACACCAAGCTCATCTGCTAATCTTGCAAATGCAAGTAATTGATCTTGATTGTAGCTTATGTTTCTACGACCAGCATAAGAGTTTTTAGCAAATTCAACTAAGTCCCAATGAGGTTCTGTTGCCACAGACGCCAATACCTTTTGAATTAAAAAAGCGGTACCAGGCTCAATACCATTATCTTTTAACTCATTGTAGTCAACCTGACCCATAATATTTGATTTTTTAATTAGGGACTCAGCAAGCAGCGCATCAGTTTCAATTTCTGACCAATCAATATCCTTAACCTTTACAGCCACCCCATCTTTGGCTAACTCTTTTATTCGGTTACTTGCCAGCTCTTTTTTACTGCCAGCAATATAACCTGTATCAGCATACCGATAGTTATCATCATTAGGGTTGTCGCTATACTCAGAATTAGAAGGCTCTAATTCTTGCACTTCTAGCGTATCTAGTAAAATTTCATATGCTTTATTACTGCCAACATTCTCAGCATATGAAACATCATCAAAAGCTGTACTATCGTTGACATCATTATTACTGTGTGATGTAATAGTTAAAAGCTCGTCACAACGCCTCAAGCTGGGCTGATTGTCTAAATCAGACTTGTTCAGCCAATGAGGAAGGTGTGACGGGTTTTCTTCGCTATACATTCCGTCTAGCTGCCTTGAAGTCAAATTGTATGCAGCGTGGTCACCCATCTCCCTTTCTGCTACTTTGATTCTTGCATGGTAATCTTTACTTGCTACTGTAATGATTTTGCTAAATTCATAAAAAGCTATCAAACTGTCTGAGCGTTCTTTATTAGCAGGCTCTCTTGCGCCTATTTTTCCTTCTAGTAGAATTTGTGGAATACGAGGTGTAGCTAAAGCAATTGGCTCACGCTTGGCCTGCCATGTCATTTTATTTTTAGATTTGCTATTCAAAACAACCAATCCAAGAGTCGTCTTAACCGCCCTACCAGACAGGTATTTTTTAAAAAAATGCATTGCGGATTTTTTATGATCACTGTTGTTTTGTTCGAGTAACTCTTGAAATTTATTATCCGCTTTTTTAATGTCCCATGATGTAATGGCATCATAAGCCGCACCTATACTAGCTCTATTATCTTTTGGGCTGCTTGTATCGTCGATATCACTTAACACGCCAAGCTTAACAAGCTCGTTACGAACAAGGGTTGATACTTCTAGCTTATCTTCTACGCTAGTTGCTGAATGTAATTTCTTTAGGGCTGTTTGAAGCGGTACCAAGCGGTCAATATCAATAATCATAAAAATAATTTCCTAATATATGATGAATATGTAATATTGTTGCAGATAGCATTGCTCATGGCGTGCTATGTTCCTAATTTCAAACTCCCTAAAAGGAATCTAATCATGCAATTAGTAGCAAAACTTTGTAAAGTAGGATTCATTAGTTGTTTTTGGCTAGCTAGTATGCCGGCTATGGCGACAGAATGTTCTGATATCTTATATGGGTATGATGAGGAAAATGAATGCGAGACTCTTATGCAGTCAGAAATGTATTTACAAAGCACATTAGGAGAGCTTGCTGATAAAGGCATGCTTACAGACAGTTTAATTCAGAAGCAATCACATTGGATAGAGTCAAGAAATACCGAATGTAAAAACGACATTCAGTGCACATATGAGAAGAACTTTAGCAGGGCTGATGAATTGAGGATAAAAGCTAAAATAGCTCTTGGCGGTTGATATATCTAAAAATAAAAAGGGTCGCAACACCTATAGGCATTGCGACCCCATTAACACAAAGCTACTGCATTATCAGGCAGTCTTAAAGTATGGCTGCGCACCCCGATATCAATATATCTTCATCAGTTTGATTGGTCAGAGTTGAAATTAACCGCCGACATAATTTTTAATAACTTTTGCCAATTCGCGAGCTACCAACCATTTTTTGCTGTGGTATATAGCAAGCTCTTTGGGGTTTGATATGAAAAATAACTCTAATATGATACCGCCATTGCGCACATATCCTAAACGCGAATGTTGGCCACTACCTTCAGCTTTATATCCACCTCGATTGCCACGAATTGGAATACCCATAACGTCAGCAACCGCCTTACAAAGCTTACGACAAATGCTTTCATCCTTCGGCTGTGCAAGGGCTTCGACACCTTGAGCAGTGGGCAAATAAAATGAATTGGTATGAATTTCAACTGCTAGTTTACTGCCACGAATCAGCTTGATGGCCTCTTTAAGTGCTTGGTTTTTGCTGCCCTCACCATCCGTACGAACGACTAGCCCATCACGTTCAAGATAAAATGCAATCATGTTTCTCATATCAGTTGCAATTTGAGCTTCTGTAATTTGTCCATTGACGGCACCAGAGTCTCCTCCACCGTGGCCAGCTGTAATAGTCACTACTGTCATAAATTAACCCCTATCGATATTTTAAGCCTAGACGTCTTACTGATTTTTCTAAGGCGCTTTGTGGTAGTAAATAAACCAAATAAAATGCTATGGCTGCGAGTTCAGGCCCCATAATCCATCGGGTTTGGCACCAGCCAGCCCTTGCAGACTCTTGATATTTTCTCTAATTTTTGCTGTCATTTTCTCTAAATTCTCTTATCTTACTTTTAAGCTTATTAAACCTTTTGGTGCTACCTGCTATATCTAGCATCAACACAGCCATTGATAAGACAAGCAGTGCCCTCGCTAAAATTGTATGTTTTGAAGGCACAAACACCGTACTACCAACATCAGCCCACAAAAGCCCCAGCCATATAAATGCGTAAAGCACTATCAAAGTCGAAGTTGATTTGCGGTTAGTGCAATATCTGCCACTAAACATAACAACTGCGCACATGAACAATCCAAGGTACGGTGTTATATTATTAATGACTTGCAAGTTGATGATGATTAGATGTTCCATCTCTATCCTTTATCTCCATTTCCCTTAGTGAAGATGTTGGCCAGCCATGACACCCTGCTAATTAAGAGCTTACGTACTGAGTCTTGGAGTTCTTTATCACGCTTTAAGTCACCTAAGTTGTTGATAAGTACCACACCTGAAAATGACATAACCAATGCTGTCATCAGCATAACTTCAATCGGTGGGCTTGCAGCATCGGTAAGCGCTGGCAATAAAACGAACGCTCCAATAATCCCACTAAAAAACCCGCCAGCAAGATGAAACATTTGTTGCAATACAGAAGGTCGCTGCTCCATATCACTTGTATAAATATCAGTAAGTAAAGAGGCCACTGAGCCAACCATGCTCAATAGCAATACAGCAAAAAAGAACACCCAGATTGGGATATTTAGATACAAGAAAGTGCGGGTTTGATTGAGTTGATCCGTAAAAGCCACTGCACTAGCAGACGCACTAAATATACTTGCTACCGAGCTATAGTCAATCCAAAATAAAATTGGTACAACCCATATTATGAAATAGTTTAGGTAGATTATTCTCCATCCATCCTTGGCGTAGAAATTTAGCCTGTGCCCATTTTTTCTCAATAGGGTTTAAATCGG